>JAIELU010000213.1 GCA_019752775.1 Campylobacterales bacterium
TTTTGTGTATTCTAAAACTTCTTTTGCTTTATCGTAATTTTTAATGTCACCGTTTGCAATAACAGGAATAGAAATAGCCTCTTTCATCTGTTTTATTGCATCATAATCAACAGGTGCTTTATATTTTCCTGCTCTTGTTCTTCCATGAACAGAAACAAAATCAACTCCACAAGCTTCAACTGCTTTTCCGATTTCAACTGGAATTTTATCATTTACTCCAATTCTAACTTTTGCAGATGTATATTGTTTTTTTGAATATTTTTTTACAGTTGAAAGAATCTCTTCAAGTTTTTTTAAATCACCCAAAAGATTTGAACCAGAGCCGTGATTATAAACTTTTGGCGCTGGACATCCACAGTTTAAATCAATTCCATCAATTCCCTCAACTTCATTTAAAAGTAAAACAGCATCACGAACTAACTCAACACTATTTCCAGCAATTTGGACAAAATAAGGGTCTTCAGTAGGACATTTTTCAATCATTTTTAATGTTCGTTCTGATTTATAAACTAAAGCATTTGATGAAATCATCTCTGAAATAGTTAAATCAGCTCCAAACTTTTTAACAACAGAACGAAAGGGTAAATCAGTATATCCAGCAAGTGGCGCCAACACCACAAGGGGTCGGCTAAAATCAAGTTTTTTATTCATTATTTGTAAGATATCGCTTCTAAATTGTAGTGTTTCCCAGCTTCTTTTAAATCTATTAAAGCTTTAAATGCAGGATATTCATTATCTTTTGTATTTGCAAGAACTTCTCTGGCTTTATCAATCATTTCATACTCAAATAATACATGTAAATAAGCAGGAATTGCATCCTCAAGTTCTAATGATAATTTTTCAAATAGTGCAATTATTTGATCAGGCTTTAAAATAGTTTCATAATTTTTTGCTAATGCTAAATAATCGTTTTTATCATAGTCTAAATCTTTTACAATTTTTAAAATCTCTTCACTTGTAAAACCAAATTCATTATTAGTAGCATCTTTTTCAAAAAGTTTTTTAGCCATATCTTTGTCTAATTTAATATTTTTATAAAGCTTTTTAATGGTTGTCATACTTTTTTCTTCTAAAACATTTTCAAAAGATTTCAAGACAATATTTGAAGAAAAACTTTCTGGTTTTTTTAGAACATCAACTGCAAAATCAATTTGTTCATTTACTTTATTTAACATATTTAAATTTGCTAAATTTGTAGTTTCATTTACTTTAAATGATTTATCACTCACATATTTACCATTTTTCACATCTTGAACATTTGCAACTATTTTATTTAATTCATCATCAAAACATGAAAATCTATTTTCTTGAACATCAATTTTTAGTTGAGAAAGAATTATTGCAAGGTTTTTAAAATCTTGAGTTTTAAATTTATAAACTTCACTTTTTTCAAGTAAACTTGATTTTATCATTTTAATCATAGCTTCATGATCTTTTTTCACAGCTCTTTTTTTAAAATAATTAAGCATTGCGTACCATAAAATATGCAAATATGTTGCAAGAGCAAGTAAAGAGATAGGAGATATTACCCACGCAGAAACTGGTAAAGAAAGGGAATATCCGAAAAATGAAACATTGTAATCACCCAACTCTAAACTATATACATAACCAAATACGGCAACAATTAAAATTATTGAGAAAATAAAATATTTCTTAAAACCCATTTTTCTATCCTTTTTTTATTATACAAACTCTTATTATTTTTCCATTATACAAAAATGTTTATAAATTACTTATGATATGGATGATTATTTTGAATACTTAAAGCTCTAAAAATCTGCTCTATCAATACAACATTTACAACTTTATGAGCCATTGTTAAATCACTTAAAGATATTGTAGTATCACATTTTGTTAAAAATTCTCTTTGAAAGCCATAAGCTCCACCAATAAAAAAATTAACTTCATTTTTATCTTCTAATAATGAAGAAAAAGCATAAGTATCAACTTTTTTTCCTAAAACATCTAAAGCAACGTTATATCCTTTTAATAAAGGTTCATAAGTTTCACTATAAGATAGTTGAGCCTCTTTTTCACTTATTGTTTGCGCTTTTGCAATATTTTTATTAAAAATATAAAAAACTTCTACTTTTGCATATTTTGAAGACATTTTTATAAACTCTTGAATAATTGAATTAAACTCATCTTTTGAGGGCTTAATTATTGAATAAATATTAATCTTCATAAAAACCACTTCCAACAACATTAAATCTTATGTTTTCGATAATATCTTCTACTTTTACACCACCAATTGCACAAACTGGATGTTTTGATATTTTTGCTAAATATGAAATTTTAGAACCCAAAATTGTACTTACATCTTTTGTATTTGTATTTTTATAAGCACCAAGTCCTATCATATCTATTTCTAATTCATTAGCCTCTAAAATTTCTATTTCATTATGAGTTGATAATCCCAAAAGTTTATCTTTTATTTTTGATCGAACTAATTTTATTGCTAGTTTTTTATCTTTATGAATTTTAGAAAAATCTTCTTGACCTAAATGTAAACCATCTGCAAACTCGATTAATTCTATTTTGTCATTTATTATTATTGAAATATTAAGCTCTGATTTTAAGTATAAAAGATTAGTTTTTTGTTCTTCTAATGATGAGATTTTATCTCTATATTGAAGAATTTTTACATCTTTTTTTTTACATAAATCTACAAATTTTTCTAGTGAGATTTTCTTTTTAAGAAGTGTTTCATAATCACATAAAACATATAAATAATTAAAAGCTTTGAGTTCAAAACCCAAAGCTTTTTCTAAATTTGAAGCCATCAATTATTAACTAATTTTTTCTTTTTGAAACATACTTAATAAATCTGTTAAAGTTTGTTTCATAGCATTTCTATTAACAACCATATCAATAGAACCATTTTTTAGTAAAAATTCAGCTCTTTGAAAACCAGCTGGTAAATCAGCTCCAATTGTTTGTTTGATAACTCTTTGACCTGCAAATCCAATTAATGCACCTGGTTCTGCCATAATAATATCACCTAAAAATGCAAATGAAGCAGAAACTCCACCCATAGTAGGATCCGTTAAAATTGAGATATATGGAAGTTTTGCATGATCAAGTTTTTTTAAAGCTGCTGAAGTTTTTGCCATTTGCATTAATGCAAATGTTGATTCTTGCATTCTAGCTCCGCCAGATGCTGATATAATTATCACACCTTGCTCTTTTTCAATTGCTCTGTTTACAGCTCGTACAATCTTTTCACCCTCGACAGAACCTAAACTTCCACCCATATAAGCAAAATCAAAAACTACTAATTGAACTGGAATTTCATTTATTTTTGCTTCACCACTAACTACTGAAGATGTTCTTCCTGTATTTTTAAGTGCTTCTTCTACTCTTTTTTTATAAGAAGTTTTATCTACAAATTTTA
This sequence comes from Campylobacterales bacterium, assembly GCA_019752775.1. Classification (GTDB taxonomy): domain Bacteria; phylum Campylobacterota; class Campylobacteria; order Campylobacterales; family Arcobacteraceae; genus Aliarcobacter. Next base: position 3,395 of record JAIELU010000213.1, read on the forward strand.
AAGGGTCATTTGGTTTTAATTCAGAATCATATTCAACAAAACTATCTTTATCAGTTAAAATCTCAATTCTTCTTTTTGCACCAATTCTCATGTGAAAATTACATTTTGGACAAATATTATTTTGACTTTCAACCTCTTTAAAAAACATTAAGGCACTACATTCAGGACACTTTATCCAATGACTTGGTGCATCGCTTTTTGTTGGTTGTTCTTTTGATTTACTATCAAAAGAAATTTTGCTAAATAAGTTTCTTAAATCCATTATAATCCTTTAATCATTTTTAAATATTTTCAAATTTATCTAATTCGTCAAGTTTTTCCCAAGGATAATCACTTTGACCAACTTGTCCCCTTGCTGCAACATCTGCATAAAGAAAAGTTTTTTCACTTGGTTTATCTAAATTAAACTTTTGTGTAATCCATCTTGGAGTTAGAGGAAAAGTATCCATTACAAATTGTGATAATTTATCATCATCAAATTTTGTATAAGAACCCATTGTATCAACTGAAACTGATGTTGGACGAGCAACTCCAATTGCATAAGAAATTTGCACAACTGCTTTTTTTGCAAGTCCAGATGCAACTATATGTTTTGCAATCCATCTTGCTGCATATAATCCACTTCTATCAACTTTTGTATAATCTTTAGAACTTTGAGCTCCACCACCAATTGGTGCATATCCCCCAAATGAATCTACGATTAATTTTCTTCCTGTTAATCCACTATCATGCAAAGATGAGTGATTTACATATCTTCCTGTTGGGTTAATATGAATAATAGTTGAATTTTTATCATACATATTTGTAGGAAGTCCTGCATCATCAATTAATCCTTGGATTAATTCTCTTACTTCTTCAATTGGCATTCCCTCAACTGAAGGTGCACTTACAACTATTGTATGAATTTTTTGTGGATTACAATTTTCAAAATTTGCTTTTGAACCATAATCAACAGTAACTTGTGTTTTAATATCAACACCTAATTTTTGATTATGTTTTAATGCATAATTGTAAACTTTATCACATAACATTCGAGCATAAGTAATGGCAGCTGGCATGTAATCAGCCGTTTCACTTGAAGCAAAACCAAACATAATTCCTTGGTCTCCTGCTCCAATTTCTCCATCAACTTGGTCAACACCTTGATTAATATCAGGTGATTGTTGATTTAATAAAACTTGAACTTGTACATCATCAGGATGTAAACATTGTTCTTTTGTAAAAGCTGATTTTCCATCATAACCAATTTTTGCAAGCGCATCTAAAACTATTTTTTCATAATCTTTGTTTGATAATTGAGCTGATGATTTTACTTCACCACCAATTACAACATGTTTCCCTGCAACAAAAACCTCTGAAGCTACTCTGCTATCTTTGTCTGCAATTATTAATTTGTCTACGATAGAGTCAGCTATTATATCTGCGCATTTATCTGGGTGTCCAGGGCTTACAACTTCACTTGTAAATAAGTATTGTGTTTGTTTTTCCATTTTTGTTTTCCATCCTTTGTTTTCCACAAGAATAATCTTGAGTTGTTTTCCATCTTTTGTTTTCCATTTTTTTGTTTTCTATATTTATTAAGAAATTTAAAATAAAAATTTAAAGAATTCAATTTGTCATAAAGACAAAAAGTTACTAATACTAACTAAAAAAAGCTGTTATTTACTTTTAATCGTTTTTTAGATTTTTAAGTAAATAACACAAATAAATGAGATTTATTCAACCGTTACAGATTTTGCAAGATTTCTTGGCATATCAACATCATTTCCAAGTCTTATTGAAATTTCCATTGAAAATAGTTGTAACACTATTAACATTTCAAAAAACTCTAACATATAATGATCTGTTTTATTTATTTTTACAAAATCATCCGCCAAATCAAAATCAAGTGGTGATATTGCACAAATTGTACTATCTCGGGCGCTTAACTCTTCAACATTTGATTTGATTTTGTCATAAAGCAAATTTTGTGGCATAAGTGCAATAGTAAAAAGTTCAGGATCAGCTAGTGCAATTGGTCCATGTTTCATTTCACCTGCTGGATAACCCTCTGCGTGTAAATATGAAATCTCTTTTAATTTTAAAGCACCTTCAAGAGCAAGTGGATAAAACACATCTCGACCTATAAAGAAAAATCCATGACCATGTAAATATCTTTTTGATAATCTTTTCATTTTTTCATGGATGTTATCACTAATACAAAGTGATTTTGGAACTTCTCTTAAAGTGTGTAATTCTTGTTGCATAATTTCATTTGAAATTATATTTTTTGCTTTTGCGAAATATAAAGCTAACATCCATAAAACAACTGTTTGAGTTGAAAATGCTTTTGTAGATGCAACACCTTTTTCAATTCCAGCTCGTGTTAAAATAGTAGCATCTGCTGTTCTTGTCATTGAAGAGTTATCAACATTACAAACCACAAGTGTTTTAAGACCTGCTTTTTTTGCCATTTTTAAAGCTTCTAAAGTATCGGCGGTTTCACCACTTTGAGAAATTACGATAAATAAAGTATCTTTTGTTAAAAGTGGATCTTTATATCTAAATTCACTGGCAATTTCCACATTACATTTAACTTTTGATAACCTTTCAAAAAGATAAGAAGCTGTAAGTCCTGCATGATATGAAGTTCCACAAGCACAAATTTTGATTTCATTGATTCCCTCAATAATTGAAGCCTCAATTTCATCAAATAAAATTTCATTATCTTTAAGTCTTCCAATCATACAATCACTTACAACTGTACTTTGCTCATAAATTTCTTTTTCCATAAAAAATCTATATCCATCTTTTTGAGCAAATTGTTTAGATGTTGGAAGTGATGACCAAGAGTAATTATCATTAAAAAACTCTATTTCATTTGCACTTGCAATTCCACCAACCCCATCTTCTAAATAAACAACACTTGAAGCTAGCCCAATTAAAGGAGCATCAGAAGAAGAAAATAGAACTTCCTCTTTTTCATTTCCCTTTGCAACTATTAAAGGGCTTCCATGTTTAAAGAAAAATATTTTTTTTGGATCTGCTTTTGTGATTAAAAGAATCGAAAAAGCACCTTCAAGTCTTGTAATAGTATTTTGAAAAGCTTTTTTTGTGTCGTTTAATTGGTTATAAAAATTTTCAAATAGGTGAACTATAACTTCTGTATCTGTTTGAGACACAAACTTATGACCTTTTGAAGTTAATTCTTCTTTTAATTCTTTATAGTTTTCAATAATTCCGTTGTGAACAACATAAGAGTATTCTCCCAAATGTGGATGAGCATTTAATTCAGTTGGTTTTCCATGTGTTGCCCATCTTGTGTGTCCAATTCCTAGTTCATAATCAGTTGAAGCTGCTGCATTTACTTTTTCTTCAAGATTTACAAGTTTTCCCAAAGCCTTAAAAACATCAATTCTATCATTTTTTAAAACAGCAATTCCAGCACTATCATAACCTCTGTACTCTAACTCTTTTAAACCATCTAATAAAATTTTTGTTGTCTCTTTTTTACCAATATAACCAACTATTCCACACATCAAAAAAACCTTTTTTCAAATTTTAATTGTAATTATTATATTTAATAGTTACTAAATATGTGCTTTTCGCACTTTTTTATTGTTTTATAAATTTAGATTTTTTATAAATTCATCATGAATTTTGCCGTTTGAGGCAACTAAATATTTATCTTCAAATAAATTATATTCATCTCCACTTATGTTTGAAACCTTTCCACCTGCTTCTGTAAGAATTAAAACTCCAGCACTTACATCCCAAGCTTTTAGATTCATTTCATAATATCCCTCATAAGTTCCCCTCGCCACATAACATAAATCAAGTGAAGCTGAACCTAATCTTCTTAAATCTTGACAAAGTGGTAAAACATCTTTTATCTTTTTTACCACATCATTTAAATCATTTTCATCTGTTCCACTTGTATATGGAAAACCAGTAGCTAGAAGTGATTTTTGAAAATTATCTTCAAGGCTAACTTTTAGTTCTTTACCATTTAAATAAGCACCTCGACCTATTTTTGCTGTATATAATTCATCTAAAATTGGATTATATACAACCGCCAAATATGGTTTTTTATTTTTATAAACTCCAACAGAAATTGCAGTGTGAGGAACTCCATTTACAAAGTTTGTTGTTCCATCTATTGGGTCAATTATTATTGAATTATTAAACTCTATATTTGCATTGTCTGATTCTTCTGCGATGATATTAAAATTTTTAAATCTTTTTGTGAATTTCTTTTTTAAATACTTTTCAACCGCCACATCAAATTGTGTTACTAAATCTTTTTTAGCTTTAAAAGTTATATCTTTATCAGTATAAAATCCCTCTTTTAAAATTTTTCCAGCTTTTTTTATTATTTTAATTAGATCTTTTTTCATTATTTACTCTTCCTTGTTTTTTATATTTTATCAGCTAGAACCCAAATTTAAGATTTAAAGTTTAATTATTACTTGATTTCTTCCATTATTTTTTGCTTCATATAGAGCATCATCTGCTCGTTTGAAACAATCTTCTATTTTTTCATTTTCATGATAATTTGTTGAACCAATTGAACAAGTAATATGTTCAATACCCTCAAAAGAATACTCAGATATTGTATTTCGTATATTTTCTAAAACTTTTTTTGCATTATCTACTGATTTAACTTTTATTAATAATAAAAATTCTTCGCCACCCCATCTTATGAGCAAATCATCTTTTCTTGAGGACTTTTGAATAACTTTCACAAATTGTTTTAAAACTTTATCTCCAACATCATGTCCATAAGTATCATTTACTTTTTTGAAAAAATCTATATCTAATATTGAAAGAAATACTAAATTATCCTCTTTTGTATATTCATTTATTATCAATTTATAGTGAGTTTCAAAATATTCTCTATTATAAGCACCTGTCAGTTTATCATGTGTTGATTTATTTTCTAATTGGATTTGTTTTAATATTGTATCACTTATATCTGTAAGCGAAATTAGATATTGTTCATCCTCTAATTCAACTATTGAAACATTAAAAACTTTTGTAATTAAAGTATTAGGATGTGAAATAGAGACTATTCTTTTTTCAGATTTTAATTTTAAGATATTTTCAATCCAACTATTATTATCAATAATTTTCCCTAAATGAAAATATAACTCTTCTTCAATAAATGTTTGAGCAAGGCATGAATGTCTTTCTTGAAATTCTTTCAAATTTTTACAATCAAAAAAATCAAGAAAGAATCTATTTGCAAAAATAGATTCTTTCTCATTTACAATAAATATCATATTTGGTTGAATATCTAAAATAGTATTTATAAACTTTTTTTGGTCAGATAATCTTGAATTTAATAATTTTAATTTTGCATAAAAAAATATTCCAAATAAAAATATCAAAATAAAAGGAGTAATAATTTGCCAAAGTAAAGTGTAATCAACACCTTTTTCATACATAGTTGAAGCCCATTTATCAGTCAATTCTTTTTTTTCTAAAGGAGTTATATTATTTATTACCTTTTGTAAAATATTAAATAAAACTTCGTCATTATTTCTAATACCTATTGCAAATTCTAATTCATCATTAGTTTTTCCTGCAATTTTTAAATCATTAAAATATTCTGTTTGAATTTGATAAGAAACACTATATAAACTGCCAATAAATCCATAAACTTTCCCTGTATTTAATTGCTTTAAGCCCTCTTGAGTATTTTCAACTTCTACAATATTTAGATTAGGATATTTATTTCTAAAAAATTCAATATTTACATAATTTTTTGAAATAGCAATTTTTTGATTTTTCAAATCTTCTAATTTATTAATAAAAGGAACATCTAACTTTGTTGCAACAACAAGCGGAACTTTGAAAATAGTTGATGTTAATTTCAATTCACTTTGTTTGCTATGAGTATTGATTATTAAAGATTGAAAATCACACTTACCATTTTTTATAAAATCTAAAACTTCATTTTGAGAAGTTGTTTTAATTAATTCAAATTTTGTAGATAAATTCTTCTCTATAATCGCATAATAATCAGCTGCCATTCCTTTATATTTATTATCATTTTCCATTTTTTCAAAAGGTAACCAATTTGAATTAATACACATTTTAAGTGGTTGTTTCTCTTCTAAATAAATCTTTTCTTCAGAATTTAAACTTGAACCAGTAGTTAAATTCTCATAAATTAAGTTATTAAAATTTATGTTATTTTTTGCTAATCCTAAAAGTTTATATATATTATAAATTTTTTCTAACTTTTCAGCATCAGTTTTCCCTAATTCATTAGTATTGTAATATGCTAATTTTTTTAGTTCATTTGCTTCATAAACTAGAGCTTCTTTAGATCTTTTTTGTGGATTATATTCATTATAAATTATTTCTACACTCTCATTTATATTTGAGAAGGCATATTCCCAACCTTTTAATGAAGCTTCTCTAAACTTTTTTACTTCATTTTCATTATTTTGTAGATATTTTTTACTCGTAGTTAAAATATCACTGTAAAAATCAAAGCCATAATCCTTTGGATTAAAAATAACAGGATTTCCACCCAACTCTTTTAAAGTAAAAGGCTCATTTGAAATATAAGATGCAATTAAATCAGTTTTTTTATCTATTAAATCTTTAGTATTAAAAGATGCTTCTTGAGTAACTAAATCTTCAAGCTTAATTCCATGGGAAAACATCATAGATAATAGTGATACATCAGCACCTAAATCACCTGAAGTCATAATTCTTTTATTTTTTAAATCACCTAAAGAAGTAATACCTGAATTTTTATCAGTTAAAAGAATCAATGGACTTGATTGGAATATTGTTGCTAAATAAATAAGCTCTTTACCTTTTGAAATATCAATCATTGATGTTGGACGAGTAACCGCATACTCTATTTTATTTTCATCTAAATCTTTAATAACATCAAGTTTTGATTCGAACTCTTTTAAAGTAACATCTAAATTTATATCTTTATAAAATCCCTTCTCTTTTGCGATTATATATCCCGCAAATTGGAATTGATATTTCCAAGGAAGTTGCAATGTTACTTCTTTTGAAAATAACAATGAATATGTAAAAATAATTATAATTAAGAGCTTTTTCACTAGGTTTTTACCTTTTAATTCTATTTGAATATTCAATTTTTCAACTATTTATATGTTTCTACTTATAAAAATGAAGCTTGTATTATACATAAATCATAATTAATACTTATTTGATTTATTATTTGTTAACAATTTTTATCTTTTATTTAATTATGAACAAAAGTTAATATTCTATTCATTCTGCTTTCATATTCAAATCTTATTATTCTTAAAATAATAAAGGAAAACTATTGATTTTTCATGCAATAAAAGCCTTGATGGCAAATAAATTAAAAACTACTCTTATTTATTTTAGTCTAATTTTTTCAATTGTTTCTATTTTTTTGATAAGTTCTATTTCAAATGGAATAATCACAATGTATTCTTCAATGCTTAAAAGTGACGGTGATATTATCATCACTCAAGCAAAAATTTCTGATACATTTTTTTCAAATGTAAATATAAATTTAATAGAACGAATAAATAAAATTAATGAAGTAATAGAATCATCAGCTTTAATAGTAGGTGCAAGCCCAGTTGAAAAACTTCCAATTGTTGCTGTTTATGGCTCAAGTGAAAATAGATTTAAAAATTATAAATTAATTGCAGGGAATTATCCATTAAAAGATGAAGTAATTGTTGGAAAATCCATCTATGATCAATTAGTAAATAAAAATGAAATCCAAATTGCAAATAAAACCTTTAAAATCTCTGGAATTTTCAAAAGTGAAATTGGTTTTGAAAATGGGGGAGTTGTTTTAACTATTAGCGATGCTGGAGAGATTTTTAATAAATCAGCTTCAATGATTATGGTAAATACCAAACTAAACTCAAATATAGAAAATATTATCAAAGATATAAAAGCCTTAGATGAACAGATTGATGCTAAATCAACTCAAAATTTTGTGGATAACTATAATCAATTTAAAATAATAAAAACCTCATCAAATGTTATTTCGTTTATTGCATTTTCTATGGGATTATTGGGGATTGTAAGTTTAATGAGTATTACAATAAATCAACGAAAAAGTGAATTTGGAATCAAAAGAGCGTTAGGAATAAGTACTTCAAAAATCGTTTATTCAATCATGACTGAAAGTTTTATTTTAGGAATCACTAGCTTCTTTAGTGCTTTCATAATTTCACATATTGTTTTATTTTCAATAAAACATATTTCAAGTTTACAAGGTTATGTAAATGGAGAAATATCAAATGAATTAGCTTTTTATATTTTAGTAACTTCTATTTTTATGGCTATTTTTGGCTCAATAATTCCAGCACTAAATGCAGCCAAAACAGATCCTGTTGAATTAATTCAAGGAAATAAAATATGATAAAAATTACAAATTTAACACACTATTATAATAAAGATAAAGCTTTAGAAAATATAAACCTAGAAATAAAAAGTGGTGAATTTATAGCAATAATTGGAGAAAGTGGAAGTGGAAAATCTACGCTTTTATCTGTTTTATCAACACTTTTAAAACCAACTAGCGGAGATATTGTTTATGAGGGAATAAACTATAAAGATATAAAAAATATAGATGATTTTAGAAAAAATAATATTGGTTTTATTTTTCAATTTCACTATTTAATCAACTATTTAAGTGTAAAAGAAAATATAAATCTTGCAAATGAAAAGGCTTCAAAAGAGGAAATTTTTGATTTATTAAAACTTTTAGGAATTGAAAATTTAATAAACAAATATCCAAATGAGATTTCAGGAGGACAAAGACAAAGAGTTGCAATTGCTAGGGCTTTGATAAATAATCCAAAAATCATTTTTGCAGACGAACCAACTGGAAATTTAGATTCAAAAAACTCTTTAAATGTATTTGAGTTATTTAAAACTTTTGCAAATAAAGGAACAACAATTATCGTAGCAACTCACGATAAAAGTTTGGCTGAGTTAGCAAATAAAATTTATGAAGTAAAGGATGGAAAAATTGAATAATTTTAGTAATTTTATAGACAAAAACTTCAAAATATCTATTGCATTTTTTGCACTTGGACTTTTTTTTGGAATTGTTTATTCAATAAATCTTTTAGGTTTTAGTTTAAATTCTGAAACTTTAAATCCAGTAAACATGAGAGCTATTCATATTTCTTTGATGCTTTATGGTTTTATTCCTTTGATGCTTTCATATTTACCTTTTTTACTTATAAATAAAGAAGTTGGTTTTGATAAAGAGGGTCTTAGATACTTAAATCTATATACTATTTTTTGGTATATCTTTTTGGTTTTTATGGTTGTAAGTTTGCTTTTAGGAAAAAATAGAGGTTTGACTTTTTATGATTTTGCTTATGAACTGAACTTTTTATTGGCAATTGCAGGAATTTTTTATATCTTAGCTTTATATAAATTTATTAAACTTTATAAGACTCTTCCTTTATGGATAAAAGTATGTTTAAGTGTTGTAACAATCGCTCCAATAACACTTTTAATTTTAATGAACCCAATTATTGGACAAGTTGAAAGTACAGTAACTGGACCTCATGGAGATAATACTTTAGGAATGAGTTTGGCTTTACTTCCTATTTATTATCTAATTATCAAACTATTAAATGATGGAGAATTTAAAGCTAGATGGAATATTTTATGGATTATTCCAACACTTTTTTATTTTGGGACAGTTTTATATAGAATATTTTTTGAACCACTTACTTACAATCAAGAGTGGGTTGCCCAATATCTGACGCTTTTATATGTTCCACTTTTATATAGATGGTTTAAAGATAGCAATATTCAATCACATGCAAAAAAAGCTCTATTGATTTCAATATTAGCTTTTTTGTTTGTGGATATTGAAGGGAATATTATTTTTATTCCGGAAATCAGATGGTTATTTCACAGAAATGATTTAGTTGTTGCTCATGCACATGTTGCGATGGGAATATCTGTATTTTTTATGGTTGTTTCAATGTTTATAAATAGTATAAAAGAACTTCAAAAATCTATCTATTTAAATAGTTATCTATTTGCACTTTTAGGAATATTTATAGTTTTATCAATTTCAGGATTTACTGAAGCGGGATTTTTAAATATTCCAACTCAAAATCTTTGGGTTTTAAGAACTATTTTTGGATGTTTTACTTTTATTTTTATATCTGCATTTATACAATTAGGTATTAAAACAAAAACTTATTCAAAAATAGAACTTTATAATATTGCTGGAATTTTAAGTGATGGCGTAGGTGGAGTATTTTTGATTTTACTTGCTAGTTTTATTTATCCTTTAATTGGATTTAGTTTTAGTGGAGTTTACGAATATGTAGTTTTTGCTTTTGTTAGTATGACTGGAATCATTCATTATATGGCTTTGAAAAATCCATCAAGCCAAGTGGTTTTAATGAACTTAACAGTGATTATTAGAGTATTTGCAAGTTCAGTTTTTTTCGCTCTTTTTGCAAGCGGAAAACTAGGATATGAAGCCTTAGCTATTTGTTTATTTGACTTAAGTTTTGTGTTTGTTTATTTAATCTATTTTTATCAAAAGGAGTTTTTATGCAAAGATTAATTTTAATATTATTTATAGCAAGTGAACTTTGTTATTACTTACTAATTGCTCAAACAGGAGTTGTTGAATACTTTTCTTCAAATTTATTTTTAATAGCACCACTTCCAATAGGAGGAATTATTGGTTCATTACTGGTTTCATACATAAAAATTGATTTTAAAAATAAAATATCTCTATTTTTAACTATTCAATTAATTATGAGTTGTTTATATCCAAATTTCAATATGTTAACTTTATTTATTTTAGGATTTGCAGTTGGAAGTTTAGCTCCGCTTATTATAAATGAAATCAAAAAAACATCTCTACTAGAACTTGGTCTTGCACTTAGTGTTTCTTATGTTACAGGAACTTTATTATTTAACTATGAAGTTGAAGCAAGGGGAATTATTGCAATTACATTAACAACAATTACATTAATTGCTTCAAGATTTCTACCAACAAATGAACCTATAAAAAAATCAAATCAAGAATTTGCTTTATTAATGATGGTTTTATGGGTATTTTTGGATTCAGCTCTTTTTGAATCGCTTTCAAGGGATATTACAATTTCCATTTGGAGAGATGGTTTTACATTTCAAATTGCACTATTTCATATAATTGGAGTTTTTTCTGCACTATTTTTCAAAATTGAAAAAAATCAAAAAAGTCTATTTATTTTGACTTTATTTGCAGCTTCATATCTATTTTATTTTTTAAGGGAGGGATTTATTTTATCAATAGTTTATCCATTTGTAATATCTTATTACAATGTAGTAATTTTACAAACTATCGCAAAAAAAGATTTTAAAACTATTACATTTTATATGATTGCAATTGGTTGGATGGCTTCTGGTGCTGGGCTTTTTGTAGCAATAGCTAATTTAATTTTATTTGTTCCAATTGTTTTATTATTAGCAATATTTAAAATAATGATAAGCGAATATAAACCAAATAACAAGGAGATGAAATATGTTTAAATTACTAGTAATATTAAGTTTAAGTCTATTTGCAAGTGCAAATAGTTTAATTGTGCAAAATGGCGAAATAAAAGCGCACACAGAGGTTTTTGCAGATGGACAAATAAATCCAAGTACAAAAAATTTAAAAGCTGATTTAACAATTGAAAATACAATTGAATCAATCAAAGGTAAAATTTATTTTGAAACTCTAACTCTAATAAGTGAAAAAAAAGATAGAGACTCAAATATGTATAAATTATTAAATGAAGAAAAATTCAAAACAATCTCTTTTGATATTAAAAGTATCACAAGAAATGAAAATGATTACGAGATAAAAGGAGCTTTAACATTAAATGGTGTTACAAAAAATATAAAAGCAAAAATAATTATCACTCAACAAAATAATGAGATTTTATTAAATGGAGGTTTTTCATTTAATCTTACAGATTTTAATTTAGAACCACCAAAAATGGTTTTTTTAACTGTTAGAAATCAAATAGATATTTCTTATATCATCTCATTAAATGAAGTAAAATAGATGTTACAAAAACTTATTTTATCAATGATGGTTTGCATTTATGCAAATGCAGGTACATTAAAAATAGATGATAAAATAAGTACTTTTTCACTAGTAAATCAGTTTGATAAAATTCATACTATTACTAGTGAAACTTCAATAATTATGGTTACTTTTCAAAATGAAACTGCAAATCTTGTAAATGATTTTTTATCATCAAAAAATAGTGATTTTTTAGATAAAAACCATACCATTTTTATAAATAATATTTCATACACTCCTTCAATTATTGTAAAAATGTTTACAATTCCAAAAATGAGAGATTATAAATATGATATTTTATTAATTTACAATAAAAATAATAAAAAATTCATAGAGAAAGAGAAGAAAATTAGTATTTATTTTATAGAAAATGGTTCAGTAAAAGATATTAAATTTATATCATCTATATATGAATTAGAAGGAGTTTTTAAATGACCCTTTCTAATGTTCAAACAATTGATATATTTGTAAATAGTGCAAAACTAAATGATTTAAAAATTTTGCA
>JAIELU010000116.1 GCA_019752775.1 Campylobacterales bacterium
CAAAAAAAGTCGTATGATCCATATATAATCGTTTACATTTATGAAAAAATATTGTTGTATTTTTTAATTCACTCATTAGTATATTAAAAACAACAGGTAAATTCATTAAACAGACATCATGGATTATTTGATCAAATCCTCTTTGTAAAAATGTAGAATAAATCGTAATATATGGTTTAAATCCTTCTTTAGCCATAGCAGCCATTGAAGTTACTGCATGTTGTTCTGCAATTGCAACATCCCAAAACCTATCTGGAAATTTTTCCATAAGTTTATTTATTCCTGTACCACTAGGCATTGCAGCAGTAACTCCAACAATATTTTCATATTTAGATGCTAAAGTTATTAAAGCATCAGCAAAAACAGCAGTTGCAGCTTTTGGTGCCTCTTTTTTTATAAAAACTCCATCTTCAACATTAAAAGGACCTACTCCATGCCAATGTTCATGTTGTCCCTCAGCAATTGGATAACCTTTTCCTTTTACGGTTCTTGCATGAACAATTACAGGTTTTCCCATAGCTTTTGCAATTTGTAAAGTATCAATAATTTCAGCAATATCATGCCCATCAATAGGACCTATATAATCAATTCCCATTTCTTCAAATAAGATTCCAGGAGTAATAAGTTTTAAAGCCTCTTCCATTCTTTTTGCAATATAAATAGTTCCCTCTGGCATATTTTTCTTGATAAATTTATCAACTTTAGTTTTAAAACCTTGATAATATTTACCTGCTAAAAGTTTTGAAAGATATTTTGAAATTGCCCCAATTGGTTTTGCAATTGACATTTCATTATCATTTAAAATGATTACAACTGGAAGTTTTATATCTCCCAACTCATTTAAAGCTTCATAAACCATCCCAGCAGTCATTGAACCATCACCAATCATAACAACTGGTACTCTATTCTCTTTTTTTAGTTTGATAGCCTTAGCAGCTCCCACAGCTAATGAAATAGAAGTTGAACTATGACCCGCTACAAAATAATCAGCAGGACTCTCTTTTGGTTTGGTAAAACCACTAAGTCCTCCAAATTGTCTTACAGTTTCAAACTCTTCCCATCTTCCTGTTAAAAGTTTATGCGGATAACATTGGTGTGAAACATCAAAAATAAAAGGATCACTGTATGCATCAAATACATAATGCATACCAAGAGTTAACTCAACCGCCCCAAGGGTAGATGAAAAATGCCCACCCTTTCTTGATACCACATCAATAATTCTATCTCTTATCTCTTGTGATAACGCGTCTAACTCTTTTACTGATTTATCTTTTATTTCCATTTATTTAATACTTTATTTTAATTTTTCTAATACTTCGTCTAATTGTTCAAATACTTTTGTATTTTGCTCAGCTCTTCCTATTGTGATTCTAATTGCGTTTTGTCCATATCCAGTTAAATCTCTCACAATTACTCCCTTTTCAAGTAATTTTTGAGCAACTATTTTTGATACAAATTTATCACCAAATTTAATTGTTATAAAATTTGTATATGAGGGAATAAATTCAAAACCTTTTTTTGTTACATACTTTTCATATCTTTTCATCTCTTCAAAGTTTTTAGCAATACAAGAAGTTACAAATTCTTCATCTTTGAGTGCTTCAATAGCTGCTGCAAGAGTCAAAGTTGTAATATTAAATGGCGCTCTTAATTTATAAAAAGTATTTATAATATCAGGTTGAGCTATACCATATCCAACTCTCATTCCACCCAGACCATATGCTTTTGAAAATGTTCCTAAATAAATAGCATTTGGAAAATTAGCAATTAAATCTTTTGGTACAATTCTTTTTTTCTCATCTTTAAATGCTGCAAATTCTTGATAAGCCCCATCAACTACGATCAAAGTTTCTTTATCAATTGTTTCTAAAAAAGCATAAACGGCATTTTTATCTAAACATTCACCAAGTGGATTATTTGGTAAACATAAAAATATCACATCCGCTCCATGTTCTTTATATAACTTAGAAAATTGCTCAAGGTTATGTTGATCATCTTCAGTTTTAATAATCTTTGCACCTGTTTGTTTTCCATAAATTTCATACATTGCAAATGTTGTTTTTGCCATCAAAATTTTTGAATCTTTCTCACATTTTGCATGAACACAATACTCTAAAATTTGATCACTTCCAGAACCAATAATTATATGTTTATTAGTTAAATCAAATTTATTTGCTAATGCTTCTTTTAATTCATACATTGAATCATCAGGATAAACAGACATATTTTGAACTATTTCTTGTATTTTTGATATAACTTTTGGACTTGTTCCATAAGGATTTTCATTTGAAGCTAGTTTTATAACATCTTTTGGATCTATACCATATTCTCTAACAACTAATTCTATTGGTTTTCCAGCTTCATAAGTTGTAACATTTTCTAATACTTGATTAAATTGCATTTACTTTTCCTATTAAATTTTAAAATTAAATATCGTTTATCTCTTTTACATAAGAACCAAGAACTTTAACACTATCTTTGTGTTTTTCTAATACTTTTTTAACATTTTTATCATCTTTATGTCCATCAAAATCAATAAAGAAAATTGAATTTCCCTCAACAATATGAGATTTTATTTTTGTTAAATTGATTCCAGCTTCATTAAAATCTGTTAAAAATTGAACTAAAACTCCTTGTCTATCAGGAAATTTTACTAATATTGAAGTTTTATCATTTCCACTTTGAGCATTTTCAAAATTACTTATTATAAAAAATCTAGTTTTATTATTATCTTTATCTTCAATATTTTCAAATAAAATTGGAAGATTATGCAATTTTGCACCAACATGAGGGCAAATTGCTGCACTTCCTTCTTCATTTGCTGCTATTCTTGCTGCTTTTGTTGTTGATTCTATTGGAATTAATTCAACTTCATCTAAACCAAAATTAGCTAAAAATTTTCTACATTGTTCAAAAGCAATATCTTTTGAATAAATTCTTTTAATATCACTTATTTTATCGCAAGTTGTAGCAAGGGTGTGATGAATATCCAAAACAACTTCTGCGATAATTTTTAAATTATAATTACTTAAACAATTAATTGTATCTGTCACTATTCCATTTGATGAATTTTCTATTGGAACTACACCAAATCTTACTTTTTTTGTATCAACTTCTCTAAATATTCCATTAATTGAACCAATAGAAATATATGAACTCATAGCACCAAATCGCCCCTCAGCTGCTTGATGAGTAAAACTTCCCTCAGGTCCAAGATATGCTATATTTTCAGGTAATTCAATATTTCTTGAAATGGCAAAAATCTCTAAAAATAAAGCTTCTATTGCACTTCTATTTAAAAGTCCTTTATTTTTATTATTGATATTTTCAAGTCTATCAATAATTGATTTTTCTCTCTCAGGTCTATAAATCGCTCCACCACTTTTTGCTTTTAAAGCTCCCACTTCATGAACTATTTTCATTCTTTGATTTATTAACTCTAATAAATCATTATCAATTTTATCAAGTTTGTTTCGTAGTTCTAATAATCCCTCTTCACCCATAAAAAGACCTTTTCTAATTATTTTATAAACTCTTCTTCTAAAGCAATTATATCTTCAAAAGTTTCTCTTTTTCTTATTAGTCTATCAATTCCATTTTCGACAGCAATTTCTGCAACTTTACCTCTAGTATTATAGTTACTAGCCATCGTAAATCCATAAGCACCTGCACTATAAATAGCAACTAAATCATTATGTTGAGTTTTTGGCAATTGAACATTTTTAGCAAAAAAGTCTCCACTTTCACAAATTGGTCCAACTAGATTACAATCTGAAAACTCTTGATTGTCATTTAAAACTTCAATTCTATGATATGCGTTATATAAAGATGGTCTAATTAGATCATTCATAGCTCCATCAACTATAACAAATCTTTTATTTCCATTTACTTTTTCATATAAAACTTTTGTTACAAATGTACCTGCATTTCCAACCATAAATCTACCTGGTTCACAAATAATTGTAATATCTAATCCAAACATATTTTCTAAAACTGATTGAGCATACTCTTTTGTATCAATTAAAGTTTCATCATCATAAACAATTCCTAAACCACCACCAATATCTACAAATGATAATTCAATTTTAATAGCTTTTAAATTTCTCACTAAATCTGTAACGATTTTTATAGACTCTCTTATTGGTTCAAGTTGAGTTAACTGAGAACCAATATGACAATGCATTCCAACAGGATCCAAACTATCAGAGTTTTTACATTGAATATACATTCTTTTTGCCGTATCAATATCAACACCAAATTTATTCTCATGTAAACCAGTTGAAATATATGGATGAGTTTGAGGGTCAATATTTGGATTTACTCTAATTGAAATTCTTGCAACTTTTCCAAGATCTTTAGCTATTGCTTCAATCCTATTTAACTCCGCATCACTTTCAACATTTATCATTAAAATATCAGATTCTAAAGCCTCTTTAATTTCTGAGTCAATTTTTCCAACACCTGAAAAAATGATTTTATAAGGAGCAATTCCAACTTTTAAAGCTCTTTTAACCTCACCAATACTAACACAGTCAGCACCAGCTCCTAAATCTGCCAAATGTTTAATAACACTTAAATTTGAATTTGCTTTAACTGCATATGCTATAAGAGATTTTCTAGCTTTGAAGGCACCCTTTAATTCTTCATATTGTTTTGTAATATGGTCAAAATCGTACACATAATAAGGTGTTTGATATTTATTTGCTAACTCTTTAAAATTTATACTCATTATTATAATTATCCTATATTTAAAATCTTAATTTAAAATTTCATTAAATTTAAAAGTAAAATCTTATATTTCTCAAAATAGTCAAAAAGCTTACGCTTTATGACTATTTATCAGTTCCATTCCAAGCAATTGTAGGTTTTCCCTCATCATTAAATTCAACAGCTGGCATACCCATAATATTGTATCCACAATCAACATAATGAATTTCACCAGTAACAGCACTAGATAAATCAGAAAGTAAATACATACCTGAATTTCCAACTTCATCAATTGTTACATTTTTCTTTAATGGTGAATGAGCTTCATTCCATTTTAACATAAATCTAAAATCACTAATTCCAGCAGCTGCAAGAGTTTTAATAGGACCTGCACTAATTGCATTTACTCTAATTCCATCTTTTCCTAAATCTTCTGCTAAATATTTAGTTGTCATTTCAAGAGCTGCTTTTGCAACACCCATTAAATTATAGTTTGGAATATATTTTGCTCCACCATAATAAGTTAATGTTAAAATAGATGAGTTATCTGATAATAAAGGTTTTAATTCTCTTACAACTTCAATTAATGAATAAACAGAAACATCCATAGCAATATCAAAGGCTTCTTTAGAAATATCATAAAATCTTCCACTTAATCCCTCTTTTGGAGCAAAGGCAATCGAATGAACTATAAAATCAATTTGTCCTAAATCTTTTTCTAAAGACTCTTTTAAAGCTTTGATTTCTTCTGGATTTGATACATCACATGGATAAACTAAAGCTTCACTTCCAAATTCAGCTGCAATTGGTTCAACTCTTTTTTTCAAAGAATCATTTAAATAAGTAAATGCAATTTGAGCACCTTGATCAGCACAAGCTTTTGCAATTCCATAAGCAATAGACTTATTATTTGCAACCCCTAAAATTACCCCTTTTTTACCTTTCATAAACATCTATAAATCCTTTGTATTTTCTAATATTTGTATAAAATCTTCTTTTTTCCAAGAAGCTGTTCCAATCAAAGCACCATCTACATTTGGTATTTGACAAATTTCTCTCACATTTTCAACTTTTACACTTCCACCATATAAAAGTGGTTTTTTAATTTTTTCTTTTATTGCATTATGAATATTCTCAATATCTTCATTTGTAGCAGTAACTCCTGTTCCAATTGCCCAAACAGGTTCATAAGCTAAAATTAAATTTTCATAATTTGTATCAATTCCATCAAATTGTTCATAAATATACTCTAATGTTTTTATTAAACCTTGATTTTTTACTTCTAAAGGTTCACCTATACAATAAATAATTTTATATCCTAATTCTTTGTAGAATTCGTATTTTTTTGCAATTTTATTTTGAGATTCACCTAATATATGTCTTCTTTCACTATGACCAATTAAAATTGTTTTAATTTCAAATTCATCAAGTTGAGTTGTTCCTATTTCTCCAGTAAATGAGCCATTTGCTGTTGCATAAGCATTTTGAACTCCAATTGAAAAACTAGGAACCGTATCAAATAAATCCAATGAAGTAGCTGTTGGGAAAACATAAACTTCATTTTTGATTTTATTTGATTTTAAATAATCATTAACTTCATTTACAAATAGTGCAGTTGATTTTCTTGTATGATTTGTTTTGAAATTACTTGCAATTATTGCCATTAATTATCTTCCTCAAGTACAAGTGCTTTAACACCTGGAAGAATTTTTCCCTCAATTAGTTCAAGAGATGCTCCCCCACCTGTACTAATAAATGTCATTTCGTCTTCATCTCCTGTGATTCTAACAAGATCAGCGGTATCTCCACCACCAACAACTGTTGTAGCAAATGAATTAGCAACTGCGTGTGAAATTTTTGTACTTCCTTTTGCAAACTTATCCATTTCATAAACACCCATTGGTCCATTCCATAAAATAGTATTTGCATCTTCCAAAGCTTCACTAAATAATAAAGCTGATGCAGGTCCAATATCAAGTCCCATCCAACCTTTTGGAATTTCTTGAATTGTTACAATTTTTGCAATTGCTTCTGCACTAAATGATTCAGCGGCAACAACATCCACTGGTAAATAAAGTTTAACACCTAATTTCTTAGCTTGTTCCATAATTTTTACAGCTTCTGGAATTAAATCTTCTTCAACTAAAGAGTTTCCAATTTCATGTCCTAATGCTTTTAAGAATGTAAATGCCATTCCTCCACCAATAATTATTTTATCAACTTTTGGAACTAAATTATGTAAAGCTTCAAGTTTTCCAGAAACTTTTGATCCTCCAACGATAGATATAAATGGTCTTTTTGGATTATGAACAATATGATGGAAAAATTTAATCTCTTTTGCCATTAAAAATCCAGCTGCTTTATGTTGCATATCAAAGTATTTTGCAATTCCCTCAACAGATGAATGAGCTCTATGAGAAACTCCAAAAGCATCGTTAATATAAACTTCAGCCATTGAAGCTAATTTTGCACTTAATGCTTCGTCATTTTTTGTTTCACCCGATTCAAATCTCATATTTTCTAATAATAAGATTTCACCAGCTTTCAGCTCTTTTGCCATTTTCATAGTTTCATCACAAATGATACTTGGAGCCATTTTTATCTCTTGCTTTAGAAGAGTATGCAATCTTTTTGCAATTGGTTGCAAAGAAAATTCTTCTTCAAATCCACCCTTTGGTCTTCCAAAATGCGAAGCTAAAATAACTGAACAATCATTATCAATACAATATCTAATAGTACTTAATGCACTTCTAATTCTTCTATCATCAGTAATATTATTATATTCATCCATTGGAACATTAAAATCACATCTAATAAAAACTCTTTTACCTGTAATATCTATATTTTTAATCTCTTGCAATTTCATCTAAAACCCTTATCTTTTAGCTACAAAAATAGCCATATCAATCAATCTTGATGAATAACCCCATTCATTATCGTACCAACTCATAACTTTTATCATGTTTCCACCAATAACTTGTGTTAAATCAGATGCAACGATTGTTGAATTTGTATTTCCAACCAAATCACTTGAAACCATCATGTCATTATCCACGGCTACTATTCCAGATAATTCTTTTGATTTTGATTCAAATAAAGCATTTATTTCTTCTTTTGTTGTATCTTTTTTAATCATAAAATTTACATCAACCATTGAAACATTAGGTGTTGGAACCCTTACACTTTGCCCATGTAATTTACCATCAAGCTGAGGCATAATTAATTTCATAGCCTTTGCAGCACCCGTTGATGTTGGAATCATATTAGCAGCACCAGCTCTTGCTCTTCTTTTATCTGAATTATGTTTAACATCTAAAATATTTTGATCATTTGTATAAGAGTGAATAGTTGTCATTAAACCTTTTTCAATTCCAAAAGCATCATCAATAATTTTTGCAATTGGTCCTAAGCAGTTTGTTGTACAAGAAGCATTTGAAATAATAGTTTGTCCAGCATAAGTTGATTCATTTACACCCATAACAAAAGTCGGAGTATTGTCTTTTGCAGGTGCTGACATTACAACTTTTTTTGCTCCATTATCAATATGTATTTGGCATTTTTCTTGTGTTAAATATGCACCTGTACATTCTAAAATAACTTCTGCTCCACAATCTTTAGTAAAAGTTAATAATGCGGCATCTCTTGTTGAATAAAGTTTTGCATTTACTTTTCCCATTTTTAGATAACCATTTTCAACTTTTACTTCACCTGCAAAAGTTCCATGAACAGTATCATATTTTGTAATATATTCTAACATTTCAGGAGCAGCGGTATCATTTATTGCCACTAATTCTACATCATCTCTTGTTGCGATGATTCTTGCAACACATCTTCCAATTCTTCCAAAACCATTTATTGCAACTTTAATAGCCATATTTTTCCCTTTAAATAAATCTAATTGTAGATATTTTATCGAAATATTGCTATAATAATATTTAAGTATATTACAAAGGTTTTAAATAGGTGCGAATTGCAATATTTGGTGGAAGTTTTGACCCAATACATGTAGCTCATGTTACAGTCGTAAAGGAAGCATTAAAAAAGCTAGACATTAATACAGTAATTGTTGTTCCAACATATCTAAATCCTTTCAAGAGTAGCTTTTACTTAAATCCAGAAACTAGATTTAAACTACTTAAAAAAGTTTTTAAAGAGTTTGAAAAAGTTCAAATTTGTGATTACGAAATAAATCAACAAAAAACTAGCTATTCAATTGATACGGTAAATTATCTAAAAGACTTATATAATCCATCAAAAATTTATTTAATAATTGGTGAGGATAATCTAAAAAATCTAGATAAATGGCATAAAATTGATAAACTAAAAGAACTTGTTGAATTTGTAATTGTTTCAAGAAAAGGGTTTGAGAGTAAAAAAGCAAAAGAGTTTAAAAATTTGGATGTAAATATCGATATTAGCTCTAGCTTATTAAGAGATAAAATTGATTTGGACTATATTCCAAAAGAAATTAAAGATGATATATTAAATCTTCAAGAAAAAAGGTAAAAGTTTTTGAATACTAGATTAGAAAACATAAAAAAAATATTAGATGACAAAAAAGCCGAAAATATAGAGATTATTGATTTAACATCAAAAAACTATATAGTTGATTATGTTGTAATTGCTACAACATTAAATTCAAAACATGGATTCGCATTATTAAACTACTTAAAAACAGAGTTGAAACCAACAGGTGAAGAGTTTGTAAGAGTAGATGAAGATGACGAATGGACAATTATTGATTTAGGTGATATGTTTATTCATTTAATGAGTGAGAAATACAGAAATAAATACTCATTAGAAGAATTTTTATCTGAATTACCAACAATAGAAAACTAAAAGAACAGGAGAGAATTACTTCTCTCCTGTTCTTAACAATTTATTATAATTCGATGCGGCATCTCTTGCCCCACCCATATTATTTGTATAAATTGCATATGCAATAATTATAACTGATACAGTAATAATCCATCTCACTACATTTGTTCCTTAGCTTTAATCCCTAAAAGACTCAAACCAACATTTATACTTAATGCTGCCATTGCTAAAACTTTTAAATACATATTTTGTTCATCACTTCCTATAACTTTATGTTCATTATAAAATTTATGAACACTTGAAGCTAATGAATATAAATATTCAGTAATTTTTTGCATATCTCTTTTTGAAAAAGCTTCAGTTAAAATTGATTCCAATAAAAGAGACTCATAAATTAAATTTAATCCATCCTGATTTAAATTTTTTATATCAATATCTTTTATCTCTTCTTGTGTGATTTCAGCTTTTTTAAATACTTGATTTATTCTAGCATGTGCATAATTTATATAAAAAATAGGGTTTGAAGAATCTTGATTTTTTAACATATCAATATCGAACTCTAAATGAGTATCACTTTTTCTTGTTAAAAAAATAAATCTTAAAGCATCAGCCCCAATTTCTTCTGTTATATCAGACATCAAAATAACATTACCAGCTCGTTTACTCATTTTATAAGGTTCTCCACCTTTTAAAAGCTGAACCATTTGAGATAAAATTACTTCAAGTTTTGAAGAATCATTTCCTAAAAATTCAACAGCTGCTTTTACTCTTGGAATATAACCATGGTGATCCGCACCCCAAATATTTATATATCTATCAAACTTTCTATCATATTTATTTTTATGATAAATAATATCTCCAGCTAAATATGTTGGAATTCCATTATCTCTTACAACAACTCTATCAGAATCATCTCCGTATTGAGTTGATTTTAAATAAACTTTGTCATCTTTTGAATAAAGTGAACCATTTTTTTCTAATACTTCTTTCGTAGAATCCCAAGAAGAATATAATGATTTCTCAGATACAAAATTATCAAAATTAATACCTAAATCTTTTAAATCTTTAATTATTATTTCCATAACTAAATCTTTTGAGAAAAAAGCTATCTCTTTAAATCTTGATTCATCATAAATTATATCTTTCCCAAATTTTGCTATTACTACATTCGCAACATCAATTAAATATTCGCCTCTATAGTAGGTTTCTGGATAAGTTACATCTTCTTTAAAAAGAAAATCTCTAGCAGCAAGAGATACTGATAACCCTAATAAATCCATTTGAGCACCAGCATCATTTATATAATACTCAGTTGTTATATCATAACCTAAATACTTTCCAACGCGAGCTAATGAATCCCCAGCAATGGCACCTCTTGCATGACCAATATGTAAAGGACCAGTTGGATTTGCAGAAACAAATTCTAATAAAATCTTTTCATCTTTTTTTGTTTGTTTTGCAAATGATTCTTTATTATTTAATGCATCATTTACTAATGATTCTAAAAATGATGATGATAATTTAAAATTAATAAAACCTTTTACAGCTTCAACCTTTTCAAACATATCAGAATTACTTAAACTTAAAACTAATTCATCGGCAATGATCATTGGAGATTTTTTGAGTTCTTTTGCTAGTGAAAATGCAACAGGCGTTGCATAATGACCAAAAGATAAATCTTTTGGCTTTTCTAAGACTATGCTTGTATTTAATTTATTTTCGATAAATTCTTTTACTAAATTTTGCAATATTTTCTCTTATACTTGTTTTGTTTCATTTTTTTCTGTTGTAGTTGTTTCAGATTTTTTTTCAATCTCATCTGATTTATTTTGCACTACTTCATCTTCATCATCTTTTATAGCTTTTTTGAAGTTTTTAATACCTGAACCTAAACCTTTGGCTAATTCTGGTATTTTTTTACCTCCAAACATTAGTAATATTACTAATACAATTAATACTAACTCCATACCACTTGGCATACTCATGAGATTTCCTTCTATTGATTTTGCGTCATTATAACTACATAATGCTTAAAAAAATTTGTGATTTTTACTTTAAAAAGAAATGAATAAGTTTAAATCCACCACCTGCAACTAATATACTTCCTACTAAATTTAATGTAATATTTGTAATAGCAATATATATAGATGTTCCCCATAATAAATAAGATTCAATAGCAAAAGTAGAATAAGTAGTTAAAGCTCCTAAAAAGCCAGTTATAAGAAATGCTTTAAGATTTACTGAAAGAGAATAAGTAGAAAAATATGCAAATAAAGCACCTGCTAAAAATGAACCAACTAAATTTACCAATAATATTCCAACTGGAAATTCAATTGGGAAATACTTATTTGTAAATTGAACTACATATGCTCTTACAATTGCACCTAGAAAACCACCAAGTCCGATAGCAAAAATCATATTCCAATTAAGAGACATAATTATTACACTCTTTGTTAAATGCTTCATTCATTTTTTCTTCAACTTGTTCAAACCAATCTGTACTTTTATCTGCTTGAACAGGTTCCAAATAAACAACTTTCACAATACCAGGTGTTGCTAACATTTTTTTAGAATCTACAATATTTCTAGTATTAAATAAAACAATAGGCTGAACTCTTAATCTAAACCTATTTGCCAACATTTTAGCTCCAGGTCTAAAACTTAACATTGATTTTCCATTACTTCTTGTTCCCTCAGGAAACATTGCAATTGGTCGACCTTTATCTAGTCTATCTCTTGCTTCTTTAAAAAGATGCATTATTCCTGCTTTATTTTCTCTATCAATACTAATCATTCTAGGAGCTTTTATTATATGTCCAAAAAAGAATAAATCTGTTATCTCTTTTTTAGCAACCCAAGCTAAATCTCTTGAATGTATATATTCCATTACGATAATATCTAGTAAAGATTGATGGTTCATTAAAATCATGTCACATGATTCGTCTAATTTTCCTTCTGTTTCTAATTTTATTCCTAAAACATATATTTGAAAAATCATCCATGCTTTTATTACTTTATGAGTATGATTTTTGAATATGTACATCAAAACTACCGTTATTGCAACTGTAATTGAAAATTGTATAAATAGTATAAGTCCTCTAATTCGTGCCAAAACTTTCTTCCTTTATCCAGCCTATAAAATCACTTTCTTTCCCTAGGATTTTTATAAAACCATGTTTTTTTTCTAATATTTCAACTTTTTGATCATTTTCTAATTTAAAGAATATAGTTGAATTTTTTGTTGGTAAAATGTAAACAAAAGAATCTTTTTTTACTATTCCAGTACTATTTGGTAAAAAATAAATAATCGAGATTACTAAAAGTATCAATGAAATATATAAAAATATTTTCTTTCTTTTTAATATAAATAATATTAGAAATAGAATAAAAAAAGTTGTTGAAGCTATTTTTTTATATTTCTCAAAACTTGAATCATTTGGATTTAAATCTGTTTGTGTACTTACTAATTCATTTTGCAATAATAAAGGAATAGTAAAATCCTTTAAACTTTTTGTTTTGGTATTATAATAAGTAATAACCATTTTCTTTTTATATATTGGTGTAACAAAATAATAAACTAAGTTTTGCTTTTCATTATTTTCTTTTATTGCAGAAACGCCCTGTTCTTCAACATCTTTTAGTTTAAAATCTTCAAGATTTGAATTAATTGCATCAATATCTATTATCGTCAAGGCTTCTTTATTATTATATTGTTTAGTCTTATATGCTTTTAAAAAAATATCATCTGCAATCACACCTGAATATCTTTCATCGCCTTTTCCAATATCTGAATATCTAATTGAGGGTGGACTTAATTCGCTAGAATCAATCATCGCGCTACCATTCATTAAAACAATACTAATCTCTGGGAATTTAAAATTTCCTTGTTTAACTTTAAAATAATAACTATTTTCATAGGTATCGTTTGTAACTTTTTTCCAAGGATTTTTTGGATTTAAGATTGTAATATTTGAAGAATTAGAAAAAGTTGTTGCTAAAGAATCAAAATCATTTGTTGTAATTAAAGCTTTTACTACAACTTCAAATTTTTGATTTTTATAAATATTAGTTGGTATTTTATTGTATGAAAGATATAAACTTTTTGATGCAAAAAGATTTATACATAGAAAAATATTTAATAAGATTAGTAGTTTTAATATTTTCAGCATTTTACTTTTTTACAATAGGAGATTACCCCCTTATTGTAAAAAACCCTTTAACATATTTACACCATCAACAGAACCTAAAAGTTCTTCAATAGCTCTCTCAGGATGTGGCATTAAACCAAAAACATTTCTTTCTTTATTACAAATACCAGCAATATTTAATAAAGAACCATTCATATTTACCAAGTTTCCATCTTTATCACAGTATTTTAAAAGAATTTGATTATTTTCTTCTAACTCTTTTAATCCAGCTTCATCAATATAATAATTTCCATCATGATGTGCAACTGGAATATTTACAACTTGATCTTTTTTCATTAAAGATAAAAATTTGTTATCAGTATTTATTACTTTTAAAGTATGATATTTAGAAATAAAATGTAAAGAATCATTTCTTTTCATTGCACCTGGTAATAATCCAGCTTCTAATAAAATTTGGAATCCATTACAAATTCCTAAAACTTTTCCACCATTTGCTGCATATGATTGAACAGAATCCATAACATTTGCAAATCTAGCAATTGCACCACTTCTTAAATAATCTCCATAAGAAAATCCACCAGGAATTACTAATAAATCTGTATCTGAAGGAATTTGTTTTTCTTTATGCCAAATAATTTCTACGACACAACCTAATTGCTCAAATGCATATTTTGCATCATACTCACAATTTGTTCCAGGAAATTGTAATACTGAAATTTTCATATTAACCTACTATTTCTATATCATAATCTTCAATAACAGTATTAGCTAAAAGTTTTTGACACATTTTTGTAACTTCTTCTTTAGCTGATTCTTTATCAGTAGAGTTTAATTCTATAATAATTTGTTTTCCAATTCTTACATTTTTAACTAATTCTTTAAATCCTAGCGTATCTAATGCGTGATGAGTTGCTTTACCTTGATCATCTAATACACCTTGTTTCAATGCTACATTTACGATTGCTTTCATTTGTTACCTTCAATTTATATTTTTTGCGATTATATCTAAATCTGCCTTACAATAATTTAGGCTAAAAGACCTAAATATTATCCTTTTAAACTATTTACTTAATCTATTTAAGATTGTTGTATATCCACTTAAAATTTTATCTTTAATTGTTTGAGGGACAACAACATCTAATTTTTCACCAGACTTAAGCTCTTTTGCTTTTTCTTTCCAGTTATCTTGTTTACCAAAATCTCTAAGAAGTTGTTTATCCATTGAGATATAATTAGCAGCATCAAAATCCTCTTTTGAAATAAATCTTGAACTTTCAGGTGTTAAAACTTCATCACCTAAAACCCATTCATCTTTAGAATTAACAAATATTTCAAACTTTGTGTCAACTACGATAATACCTCTATCTTGTGCAAATTTCGTAAAATTTTTAAATAACTTTTCAAGGCTTGAAACGATTTCAGGAAATAATTCTCTGATTTTTTGTGAATTTAAAGGTTCATCTTTAATACCTTTAGTAGTTGGCGTAAAAATTGGAGTTTCAAATTTATGCCATTGTGCTAAACCTGAAGGTAAATTTAAACCATATGGATCTAAATTATTTAGACAAGCATCAAAAAGTGAACCTGTTAGATAATTTCTAAAAATTAATTCAAATTGAACTACATCGCCATCAACTTTAGCTTCTAAAGGTTTACATAATTCCATAAGTTGACATCTGGGCGCTATACTTAAAGTTTGATCAACTTTTTCTGATAAAATTGCTGTTCTAATTCCAGCTTCTTTTGCAAATTCTGCTCCATTATTAGAAATAGCAGTTTGAGAAACACCTTTTCCATCAATTAAAAGATTTAATGGGATATCAAATACAGAACATCTATCACTTCTTACTAATAAAACTTTTGGTTCAACTCCTGGACAAGTGTAAAGGTCTGCATTTTTACCAATATAAAATAGATTATAACCTAACTCTTCTAACTCAGGAATACCTTTTTGAGTTGTTGTTTTCTTTGATTCAGGCCAAAGTCCAAGTGCTACTATTTCACTTATTTTCATTTAGTCTCCTATTATTTATTCATTAT
>JAIELU010000260.1 GCA_019752775.1 Campylobacterales bacterium
CGGAAGAGTATTTGGGATTTTTATAATCCTTTTAGTATTGATTGTGGCAATTGTTGCCTTTTTATTTTTATCACCTACATTTGAAAGGGTTTCACCTAAAGTATTAGTTGAAAAAGAAATTTATTGGAACTTACAAAAACCAATAAAAATAAATATTACAGATAATAATGAAATAAAATCATATATGGTTAGTTTTAATGATGGACAAAAACAAATAACATTAGATACAAAAGTTATTAAAAATGAAAAAGGTTCACTAGAATTAGAAATATTACCTCCTTCATTTGATGAAAGTTATAAACCAAAAGAGGGAAATCTTAAATTTGATGTTTATGATGCAAGTAAATGGAATTTTTTTAAGGGAAATCAAACAGTTGTAACTTCTAAATTGATAATTGATAGAAAAAGTCCAATTGCAAATGTAATATCGAACTCTTATTTATTAAGACAAGGTGGAGCTGGAGTTATTGTTGTAGAAGTTTCGGATGAAAATTTAAAAGATTATTATATTTCATTTAATGATGAAGAAATTTTTGAACTTTTTCCTTTTTATAAAAAGAATTTTTTTATATCAATTATAACTTGGCCTGTTCAAACTAAAGAGTTTAAAAGAGTAAATTTAGTGGCTGTTGATATGGCTGGAAATAAAAGTGTAACAAAAGTTCCTTTTTATATAAAGAATTTTGTAGAAAAAACTGATGATATAAAGGTGTCTGATGATTTTATTAATAGCGTAAGTAGACAAGTTTTAGAAACAAGTGAAATGAGTATTCCAAATGATACTCCTGAAATATTTATAAAATCTAATAAAGAACTTAGAGAAAAAAATATTAAAACTATAAAAGAGGTTGTGAAAAAGAATTTTTCTAATACTTTAATTACTTCATATGATATTAAACCTTTTTTAAGATTAGAAAATGCAGCAACAGTTGCTGGTTTTGGTGAAAGAAGAAGTTATTTCTATAATGAGCAAAAAATTGATGAAGAGTGGCATTTAGGAAATGATTGGGCAAGTGTTAAAAGAGCACCAATTAAAACATTTAATGATGGAAAAGTAATATTCAAAGATTATTTAGGAATTTATGGAAATTCTATTATTTTAGATCATGGACTGGGAGTTGCAAGTCTTTATGCACATACAAGTAGTGCAAATGTGGAATTAAATGATGAAGTAAAAGCAGGACAACAAATAGCAAATACAGGTGCAACAGGGGCTGTATTTGGTGATCATTTACATTTTGGTATGTTAGTTCAAGGAATTGAAGTAAATCCTAACGAATGGCTTGATTTTACTTGGATGAAAACTAATGTTACGAAAACAATAGAAGATGCTATAAAACTAATAAATGGAAGCAGTAAATGAAGCAAAGAACGATAGCAAAAACTATTGAAATAGTGGGAATTGGACTTCATAAAGGAGTTCCTGTAAAAATGAAACTTGAACCACTTGATAGTGATATGGGAATAGTTTTTTACAGAGTTGATGCAGGAGTTACAATTCCCTTAAAAAAAGAGTATGTTGTTGATACAAAAATGGCAACTGTAATAGGAAAAGATGGAGTTGTGATTTCAACAATTGAACATCTTTTATCAGCTGTTTATGCATATGGAATTGATAATTTAAGAATTGTAATTGATAATGATGAGGTTCCTGTTCTTGATGGAAGTTCTGCTGGATATTGTATGTTGATTGAAGAAGCTGGAATTAAAGAATTAGAAAAATCAAAAAAAGCAATTAAAATCAAAAAAATGGTTGAAGTTACAACGCCTGATGGAAAAAGAGTTTGTTTGAAACCATCAAATAGAATTGTTTATGATTTTGAAATTGATTTTGAACATCCTGCAATTGGAAAACAAAAATTTCATTTTGATTACTCAATTTCAGAATATAAAGAAAATATTAGTAGGGCTAGAACATTTGGTTTTTTACATGAAGTTCAATATTTAAGAAGTATTGGATTAGCTCAAGGTGGAAGCATGGAAAATGCTATTGTTCTTGATCAAACAAAAGTTCTAAATCCTGAGGGTTTAAGATTTGATGATGAGTTCGTAAGACATAAAATCTTAGATGCAATTGGTGATATGGCACTTTTAGAGTATACAATGGTTGGAGAATATGATGCAATTGCTGGAAGTCATCATTTAAATCATTTACTTACAAAAAAACTTTTTGAAAGTGCTGAAAATTATGAAATAATTGATTTAGAAGAAGCAAGTAGTGAAGCTATTGTATTTGAAATGGCTTATGCGAATGCTGATAATTAAGGTAAAAATTGATTGAAGTATTAGTAATTACTATTTCAAATCCTTTATTAATTGGAATATATGAAAATAAAAGATTAATAAAAGAACATAAATTAGATGGTAAAACATCTGATTTATTACCAAGTTTGTTTGAAAAACTTTTGGAAGAGTATGATATAAAAAAGATTATATATGTCAATTCTCCTGGTTCATTTATGGCAATAAAAGTTGCATACATATTTTTAAAAACAATTTGTTTAACAAAAAATATTAAATTTAACGCAATAGAGGGCTTTGAATTTAACCAAAACTCACCAATAAAAGCTCTTGGAAAAAAATACTTTATAAAAGATGAAAATGAAGTTAAAGTGGATTTTTTAGAAAAAGAGTGTATAATCCACGACTTTAAATTACCAATGTGTATAGAAAAATATAATTTTAACGAAGAAACACTGCCAATATATAATTTACCAGCTGTTTAAAGTTTAAGAAGGAAATGGATGAAAGTAAGCGTTCCCGCTACTAGTGCAAATTTAGGCCCAGGTTTTGACTGCTTAGGTCTAGCAATCTCAATGAAAAATCAAGTAATCATAAGACCATCAAAATTTCATAGTGTTTCTCTAAAAGGTGAGGGTGCAAATAATCCTGCTTTAAAAGACAATAATATGTTTATTTCAATATTTAATGATTTTTATCACAATTTATCATACAAAAAAAGACATTTTAGATTTGAATTTCAAAATGAAATTCCATTATCAAGAGGTTTAGGAAGTTCATCTGCTGTTATTGTTTCTGCAATTGCAAGTGCTTATGCGATTGAGGGAATTAAGCTTGAAAAAGATAAATTATTGAATTTAGCTTTAGCTTATGAAAGTCATCCTGATAATATTACACCTGCTGTTATGGGTGGATTTAATGTGGCTTGTGTTCAAGAAAATGAAGTAAGATATATAAGAAAAGAAATACCAAAAAATTTAAAAGCAGTTGTTGTTGTACCAAATAGAGCAATTTCAACTCAACTTTCAAGAAAAACTCTACCTTTTAAATATTCAAAAGAAGATACAGTTTTTAATATTTCACATTCGTCGTTATTAACAGCTGCATTTATGGCTGAAGATTGGGAAATGTTGAAGCATGCCTCTTTTGATCAAATTCATCAAAAATATAGAATGAAACAAATGCCAGAACTTTTTGATGTACAAAAAACATCACTAAAAGAGGGTGCTTTAATGAGTACATTATCAGGTTCTGGATCAACTCTTTTTTCAATGAGTTATGCTGATGATAGTAAAAATTTAGAAAAAGCTTTAAAGCTTAAATTTCCTCATTTTAAAGTATTTGTTGCTGATTTTGATAATAGTGGCGTAAGAGTTGAAATTTGAAAATCTTTGATATTAAGTATATTTTAGGTATAATATTTGCCTAGTTTAAAAAATACCTTAAGAACTTGCGTTGTTTGCCGAGGCAAATTTGAACAAAAAGAGTTATTAAGACTAAAATGTGAAGAAAAAAAGTTATTGTTTTACAATAATTTTGGTAGAAGTTTTTATATCTGTTGCGAATGCGAAAAGCTATTACAAGCAGATATAAGTGGAAAAGATTATAAAAGAATCGAAAAATCACTTTGTAAAGAGTGTAAAAATAAAGATAAGTATGTCACACAACTTAAGGAGATGCTAACAGATGTCAGATAAAGTAAGAGTTTATGAAATTGCAGAAGAAGCGGGAGCAAGTAGCCAAGATGTTATTGCAAAAGCTAAAGATTTAGGAATAGAACTAAAATCACCCCAAAGTGCAGTATCATATGAAGATGCTGAAGAAATTACAAAATATATCATGACTGGAAACAGTTTAAGATTACCAAGTAAACCAGCATCTAAAGCAAAAAAAGTTATTGAAGACAAGACGCAAGAAATTGCTGAAGAAGTAAAAGAGACTAAAATTGAATTAGAAAAAGTTGAAGTTATTGAAAAAAATGAGCCTGAAGTTACAAAAAAACCAGAGTTAAAAAAAGTTATAATTTCAAAACCTATTTCAAAACCTGCTTTAAAACCTGCTCAAGAAGAATTTGATAAACCTGAAGTTAATCCTGATAATGCAAGTAAAATTGTACCTAAAAGAAGAGGTTTAGTTATTGTTAAAAAGAATAAACCTAAAGAGGAAGAAGTTGTTGTAAAATCATATGATTCTGATCTTCAAAACAAAAAGAAAATGAAATCATTGAGTGAAATTTTAGGTGTAAATGAAGAAGAAGATAAATCAAATGGCAATAATTACAATTTAAGTGAAGAACAAAGAAGAAATAGAATTAAAAAAGAGAAAAAGAAAATTATAGTAAAAGCTCAAGATCATGGAAAAAGACTTGATGTAGATAGAGCTTATACTGATGATTTCGTTAGTTCTGATGATTCTTTACTTGGAGAAGAAGTTGTTTTACTTGATATGGGATTAAATGATAATCTTAAAATCTTTGATGAACCAAAACCTCAAAATCCTGCTAAACAATCAAGAAGTTCAAGACCAGCTGCTTTTGGAAACTCACCTCAAGGTTTAAAAAGAGGGAAAAGAAAAAAAAGAATAGCTAGAACTCAAGAAGTTATTGAAATAACAGAAGTTACAATTCCTGAAGATATTAGAGTTTATGAATTTGCAGAAGCTTGTGGTAAATCAACAGCTGAAGTTATAACTGTTTTATTTTCTTTAGGAATGATGGTTACTAAAAATGATTTCTTGAAACAAGATGAGTTAGAAATTTTAGGTGAAGAGTTTGGTATTGAAGTAACAGTTAGAGATGCATTGGAAGATGTAAATTATGTTGGTGAATATCATGATGAAGAAACAGATGATGAAAATTTAGTTACAAGACCTCCTGTTGTTACAATTATGGGACATGTTGACCATGGTAAAACTTCATTATTAGATAGAATTAGATCTTCTAAAATAGCTTCTGGTGAAGCTGGTGGAATTACTCAACATATTTCATCTTATACAGTAGAAAAAAATGGACAAAAAATCACATTTGTAGATACTCCAGGGCATGCCGCTTTCTCTGCTATGAGATCAAGAGGAACTGCAATTACAGATATTGTTATTATTGTTGTTGCAGCTGATGATGGTGTTAAACCTCAAACTGAAGAAGTTATTTCACATGCAAAAGCAAGTGGTTGTCCAATTATTGTAGCAATTAATAAAATGGATAAAGAAACTGCTAATCCAGATATGGTTAAAGCGCAAATGGCTGAAAGAGGACTAACTCCAATTGATTGGGGTGGAAATACAGAATTCATAGGTGTTTCAGCTCTAAAAGGTACTGGAATTGATGAATTGTTGGAAAATATTTTAATTCAAGCAGAGTTATTAGAACTTAAAGCTGATCCAACAGTAAAAGCAAAAGCAGCCGTTATTGAATCTTCACTAGAAAAAGGTAGAGGTCCAGTTGCTACTATTATTGTTCAAAATGGTACATTAAGAATTGGTGACAATATTGTTTGTGATACTACTTTTGGTAGAGTAAAAGCAATTACTGATGATAATGGAAATCCAGTTAAAGAACTTGGACTTTCTGAAACAGGAACAGTTTTAGGATTAAATGAAGTTCCAATTACTGGTACTGTTATGGTTGTTATGGATACAGATAAAGAAGCTAGAGATATTGCAACAACTAGAGCTGAACATGCACGAGCTAAAGAGTTATCAAAATCTACAAAAGTTTCATTAGAAGAAATGAGTGGATTAATTGCAGAGGGAAAAATAAAAGCTCTTCCTGTTATTATTAAAACTGATGTTGGTGGTTCTTTAGAAGCAATTAAAGGTTCATTAGAACAAATTGCAAATGATGAAGTAAAAGTAAAAATAATTCATGCAGCTGTTGGTGGAATAACTGAATCAGACTTAGTTTTAGCTGGTGCATCTGATGGTTGTATTATTTTAGGATTTAATGTAAGACCTACTGGTTCTGTTAAATCAAAAGCAAAAGCTGATGGAATAACTATTAATACGTATTCAATTATTTATGATTTAATTGATGATATTAAAGATACTTTATCTGGAATGATGAGTGCTGTTATTAGAGAAGAAAATACAGGTCAAGCAGAAGTTAGAGATACATTCGTTGTTCCAAAAGTAGGAACTGTAGCTGGATGTTTAGTTACAGATGGTAAAGTTATCCGTGGTGGACATGCAAGAATTATTAGAGATGGTATCGTTACATATACAGGTAAAATTTCATCATTAAAAAGATTTAAAGATGATGCTAAAGAAGTTGCTAACGGTTATGAGTGTGGTATTATGTTTGAGAAATTTAACGATATTAAACCAGGCGATTTTATTGAGACATTTATTCAAATCGAAGAGAAAGTTTCAGTAGATAAAAAATAATGAAAAGTATTAATTTACAAAGAACAGAATCTCTACTTATGGAGTTAATTCCAGAAGCACTATCAAATTTAGTTGATTCACGAATTAACTCTTTAGCAATTACTGCAGTTAACTGTAAAAATGGTAAATATGATGCAATAGTTTATTTTGATGCTACTGATTATGATAAGGTTGAAATAAAAGAAATTATTGCTTTATTAAATAAGGCAAATGGAAGATTAAAGACACATATATTAGCAAGTACAGGTTGGTATAAATGTCCAAACTTTACTTTTTTAAATGATACATCTTTAGAAAAATCAAAAAATATTGAAGCATTATTTGCTAAAATAAGAAAACCAAAAAGTGAAGAAGAATGAGTTTAGAAGAATCAATTAAATTAGCAGTTGAGAGTTTAGGTGCTAATCTTTATGACATTGTAAGTACAAAAGAACATGATAGAAATATCTTTAGAGTTTTAGTTACTGCTGAAAATGGAATAAGTTTAGATAAGTGTGCTGAAATTTCAAGAATGATTTCACCTATTTTAGATGTAGATGAACCAATGGGTGGAGAATATATTTTAGAAGTAAGTTCACCTGGAATTGAAAGAAAACTTAGAAAAAAAGATCATTTTTTAGGTTCTATTGGTGAAAAAGTTAAAATCAAAAACTTTGCAATGGAAATATTTAAAGGTGAGTTAATTTCTGCTGATAATGAAAAAATAGTTGTTAGAACAGAATTTGGTGATGATGAAATTACTTATGATTCAATTTTAGCAGCAGCTACATACTTCGAATGGTAAAATAAAAATTAATAGGGAATTTCCTCTATTAATTTTAACACTAATTAAAACTACTTTATATATACTAACTTCTTTAAAAATCATAAAAGTGAATTAAAATGAAAATAGATGATAATTTTTATATGAAATTAGCAATTGATGAAGCTTGGAAATATCAACTTTTAACTTATCCAAATCCAGCTGTTGGTTGTGTAATTGTTAAAGATGGAAAGCTTTTAGCAATAGAAGCCCATAAAGAAGCAGGACAGGCTCATGCTGAAGTCAATGCACTAAAAGCTGCATTTTTAAATTATAACCCAAATTCTGTACTAAAAACAAAACAAAATTCAAATGATATACATGATTTTTTAATAAAAAATCATAATAATTTTTTTAATGATTGTGAAATTTATGTAACATTAGAACCATGTAATCATATCGGTAAAACACCTGCTTGTGCAAACCTTTTGAAAGAATTAAAACCTAAAAGAGTAATTATAAGTGTTAAAGATACAAATAATGTGGCTTCAGGTGGCATAGAAACTCTTTTAAATGAAAATATAAAGATAACATTAGGTGTACTTGAAAATGAAGGAAATAACCTAATATTACCATTTTTTTCATGGCAAAATAAAACATCTATATTTTTTAAAATGGCTCAAACATTAAATGGGATAACTAATGGGAAAATTTCTTCTAATAGAGGATTAGCTTATGTTCATGCATTAAGAGACAAAATAGATTTATTAGTAATTGGTGGAAATACAATTAGAATTGATAGACCAACTTTAGATACAAGATATATTCAAGGAAATAATCCTGATATATTTATATATAGTAAAAATAAAATCTTTGATAATAATATTCCATTATTCAAAACAGCAAATAGAAAAGTAACAATTTCAGATGATTTATTTAAATTGCTAGATTATAAATTTGTTATGATTGAGGGAACTTATAATTTACTTGAAAAATTAAAGCAAAGAATTGATTTTATTATATTAATTATTAGCCCAAAAATCAAGAATGGTGATAATACTACAAATGAAATAAATATGGATTTTGAAATAATGCATGAAAATTATATTGGAGAAGATAAGATAGTTTTTTTAAAAAGAAAATAAGAAAGTAAAATAGTAGCTTTGCTACTATTTTACTTTTTCTAAATATTCACCAGTTCTTGTGTCACA
Organism: Campylobacterales bacterium; assembly: GCA_019752775.1. Lineage (GTDB taxonomy): Bacteria > Campylobacterota > Campylobacteria > Campylobacterales > Arcobacteraceae > Aliarcobacter. The sequence goes on from JAIELU010000260.1 coordinate 8,575, forward strand.
TTTAATAATGTCACCTTCAAGAATATGAAAAGGAATTTGTACAACAGCACCTGATTCTAAAGTAGCAGGTTTTCTACCACCTTGAGAATCACCTTTATAGTTTGGTGGTGTTTCTACAATTTTCAATTCAACAACCATTGGCGGCTCAACTGTGATAGCTTTTCCATTGTAATACATCATATCACAAGTCATACCATCAATAATCCAATCAAAAGCTTCTCCGACTTGATCATAAGTTAAACCTTCTTGTTCATAAGTTGTATTATCCATAAATTGTAATAACTCACCATCATCATATAAAAATTGCATTTGTTTTTGTTGTAAATTTGGAACTTCACATTTATCACCTGCATGGAAAGTTTTTTCAATTAGTTTTCCATTTAAAAATGATTTGATCTTACATCTAACAAATGCAGCACCTTTACCAGGTTTTACATGTTGATATTCTGTAATTTTATAAGGAATACCATCTACTTCAATTTTTAATCCCTTTTTTAATTCGCTCATACCAATTGCCATAGTTTCTCCTTATATTTCTGCGTATGCAACTGCAATTGCAGCTTCTAAATTATCTAGTTTTTTTAATATATCTGAATTAACTTTTTCATCAACAAGAATAACAGCTAAAGCACCATCTTTTCCTCTTGAAAGTCTAAAGTCAGCAATATTAATATTATTGTTACCTAAGATTTTTCCAACTTCACCAATCACACCTGGTACATCATTATTTCTCATAACAATCATTTTACCTTTTGGTTCAATATCTAATGAGAATCCATTAATTTCAACAACTCTTTGTACATCTTCATTAAATACAGTTCCTGAAATTGTTTTTACACCAGTTGGTGTAGTGATTTTAATAGAAACTTTATTTTGGTAGCCACTGTGATTAGATAAGCCAGAGGTAGTTAATTCTATACCTTTTTCTTTTGCAATAAAGTTAGCATTTACATAGTTAACTTCATCTCCTGAAGATACAGATAATACACCAACAGTAGCAAAAGTTTGTAAAGAATCAAGATATTCAGAAACTTGACCCTCAGCTGAGATATTAATTGATCTGATTTCACTTTTACTTAATTGTGCAATTAAAAATGCCATTTTTTGTGTTAATTCAATATATGGTTTTACAAATGATGGAATTTTACTTTCATCAATTGGAAGATTTAACGCATTTGGATATGCAATTCCCCGAGCTGATTCAATAGCATTATTTGCAGCTTGAACAGATATTTCTCTTTGTGACTCTTTTGTATTTGCTCCTAAGTGAGCAGTTACAGTTATATTTGGTAAATCTAATAATGGATGACTAGTTGCAGGTTCTTTGATAAATACATCAATTCCAGCCATTGCAATTTTTCCAGATTTTAAGTTTTCTACCAATGCATCTTCATTGTATAATCCACCTCTTGCACAGTTAATTAAAACTACACCATCTTTCATTTTTGCAATTTCTTCAAAACCAATCATATTGATTGTTTCTTTATTTTTTGGCGTATGAATTGTAATAATATCGCATGATAAAATATCGTCAAAATTAGTTGTGTATTTTATACCTAAATCAGTTGCTTTAGTTGAAGGAATATATGGATCGTAAGTGATTACATCCATTTCAAATGATTTAGCTCTAAGTGCAACTCTATGACCAATATTTCCAAAACCAATAACACCTAGTTTTTTACCATAAAGTTCATTTCCATACCAATCTTCTCTTTTCCAAACTCTATCAATTTTTAATTGATTATGCGCATAAGGAAATTTTCTCATACAAGATAACATGTGAGTCATAGTTAATTCAACTGCTGCTATTGTGTTTGCAGTTGGAACATTCATTGCGATTATTCCTCTTTTACTACAACCTTCAATATCAACATTATCATAACCAACACCAGCTCTGATGATAGCTTTTAAATTAACAGCTGCATTTAAAAACTTCTCATCAACATCTGTTGATGATCTTGTGATTGCAACATGCGCATCTTTGATAATATTTAATAGTTCTGTTTTATTTACATCTGCTGCATATACGTAGTTAACATCTTCAGTATTTTGAAGAATTTGTAAACCAGCTTCGTGTATATGATCACAAACTACAATTGTATATTTACTCATTTAAATAAATCCTATTATTTCATTTGATCTTTTATAATGTCACCTAAAGTCATAGATGAATCATCATTTACAGATTTTAAAACTTCTCTTTCTAATTGTTGTTCTAATCTTCTAACAGATAATCTAACTCTATTTTTTTTAGTGTCAATATTTACAACAACAGCTTCAATTTCATCACCATTTTTTACTTCATCAGCTTTTAATGGACCAAAATCTTCATTTCTAATTAAACCATCAAGATTGTTTTCTAATTTTATAAAGATTCCAAATTCTTTTGCATCTTTAACAATTCCTTTTACAATATCACCAATTTTATAAGCATCTTGGAATTTTTTTGCAGGAGAATCAGCTATTTCTTTAATTGATAGTGAAATATTTTCTTTTTCTTTATCTATTTTAATAATTCTAACTTCAACTTCATCGCCTTTTTTGTAAAGCGTTTTACATTTTGCATTTGGTTCCCATGAAGCTTCTTCGTTATGTAATAAACCATCAACATCTCCGATACTAACAAATGCACCAAAATCAGTTAATGTAGCAATTTTACCTTTAATTACATCACCAATTTTATGTTCATTTGTGAATTTTGCAAAAGGTTTTTCTTGAAGATTTTTTAAAGAAACTCTTAATCTTTTTTGCGCGATATTTAATTCAATAACTTCAACATTAATTTCTTCACCAATTGTTAAAAGTTCTTTTGGATTTTTTAAGTTTTTATTCCATGAAATTTCTGAAATATGTAATAAACCTTCAATATCATTTCCTAAATCAACAAATGCACCATAAGATTCAAAATTTGAAACTGTAACTGTAATAGTATCTCCAACTTCTAATTCATCTTTGATTTCTTCCCAAGGATTAGAAAGTGCAGCTTTGATAGATAATGATAAATGTTGTTTTGTTTTGTCATAAGATAAAACTACAACTGAAACTTCATCACCTTCGTTGTAATAATTTGCAGGATTTACAGGACCTTTATAAGAGATTTCATTGTAGTTTACTAAACCGTCAATTCCACCTAAATCTACAAACATTCCATAAGAAGTAATTTTTTTGATTGTTCCGATAACTGGTTCTTTATTGTCTAAAATTTCAGTTACTTTATTGTCTTTTACAGCTTTTGATTCTTCAATTAATTTTTTTCTTGAAACAATAATTGAATTTTGTTCTTTATTTACTTTAATAACTTTTGCTTTAACAGTTTTTCCAACTGCTCCGATAGCTTTTAAGTAAGATTGTGCCATAGGCATGAAATATTCACAACCATCAATATCTTCAATTATAAAACCACCTCTTTGTTTAACAGAAACAATTTTACCTTCAATAGTTACATCTTCTATGTTTTCACCATGAGTTTTTACAAAAGCATCAAATTTTTCTTTTTGTAAAACTTTTTTATGTGAAATACTTGGTCTTTCACCTCTGCTTCCCATTAACATAACAGGAATTGTGTCACCAACTTTGTATTTAACTTCACCACCAATTGTAATTTCTGAAATGTTTAATTGACCTTCGATTTTTTGACCAACATCAACTAAAACTCTTTCACTATTAATTTCAACAATTACACCATCAACCACAGAGTTATTTTCTGCATTCTCGAAAGACTCATTAAGCATTTGCTCAAAATCAAAGTCTTCACCTAAATCAATATCTTCGATACCCATTTTATTCCTTCATATTTACCAGTTTTATTAAATGGGACGATTATACAAAAAATTGGCTTAAAAACTCTTAGTTAATTGATTCTATTTTGTCTACAACTTGCTGTATTATCCAATCAGGAGTGCTAGCACCTGCCGTTACACCACATAATTTTTTATTTAAAAACCAATGATTATCTAGTTCAGTTTGGTTCTCAATTAAGTAAGAATCCGAACAATTTTCTAAACAAATTGAGTGTAATTGTTTTGTATTTGATGAGTTTTTTCCTCCAATTACAATCATAACATCTACCTCTTTTGAAAGTTCTCTTGCCGCATCTTGATTTTCAAATGTTGCATCACAAATTGTATTAAAAACTCTAACTTCTTTATTTTTTAGAATCAAATAATTTACAATTTCTAGATATTTTTCTTTCTTTTTAGTTGTTTGTGCAACAGTTGCAATTTTATTATTTTTAAAAATGGTATTTTCAAGATCAGATGGTTCTAGTACAATATGAACATCATCTTGATTTTCTGCATAAGATTGAACACCTTTAACTTCTGGATGATCTGCATCACCAAAAATAAGAATAGAATATCCCTCTGCAGACATTTTTTTAACTATTTGCTGTGGAGTTGTAACAAATGGACAAGTTGCATTTATGATTTTTGCATTCAATGTTCTTAAATGTTTTAAATCATTTTTTGGAATGCCATGTGTTCTAATAATAACTGTATCATTATCTTTTACATCACTTAAATTATTATATAATCCCACATTAAAATCATTTTTTAATCTATTTATTTCATCTTGATTATGAATAAGTGGACCCATTGTTGCAGAATTATCATAATCCTCTGCTATTTTAATTGCTCTTTTTACACCAAAACAAAATCCATAATTTGATGCTAATTTTACTTTCATTTATTACCTTTATTTATATAAAGAGTCTAATATTTCTTTAAAATTTGGGAATGAAGTATCTATACATTGTGTATCTTCAATCTCCATGTCACTACTAAGACCAGCAATTGCAAAACACATAGCAATCCTATGATCTCCATGGGAGTTTATAGTGGCTTTATTTATTGTTCCACCAATTATCTCATATCCATCTTCAAATTCTGTGTATGTAACTCCACAAAGTTTTAGGTTATTTACAACACTAGAAATTCTATCTGACTCTTTTACTCTTAACTCTTTTGCATTTGAAACTTTTGATTTTCCATTTGCTAAACTCATTGCGATTGACAAAGCTGGTAACTCATCGATTAACCATGAAATATTTTCATTAACTACTACACCATTTAATTCATTATTGATTATTTCAATATCACCAATTGGTTCATAAATATTTTCTTTTTCTAGAAAATTAACAGTTACACCCATTTTTTTTAGAACTACATAAGCTTCAATTCTTGTTGGATTCAAAGTTACATTTTTAATAAGAACTCTTTCATTTTTTGTAATAGCCGCTGCTAGTGCAAAGAAAAATGCAGATGAAGGATCAGTTGGAACTGTAATATTTAAAGGTTTTAAATGTCCAGTTAACGGATGAATATTTATAAACCCATCACTATCATTTTCAAGCGTTGCTCCCATACCTTTTAACATTCGTTCTGTGTGATCGCGAGTTAGTTCATTTTCTTTATATTTTGAGATTCCAGAAGCTCTAAGAGCTGCCAGAATCATTGCTGATTTTACTTGTGCTGAATCTACTGGTGAATGGTAAGTAAATGGTTCTAATTCTTTTACACCTCTTATAAATAAAGGAGCTTTATTTCCATTTTCTCTTCCATCTATTAAAGCACCAATACTTCTTAATGGATCGGCTACCCTTTTCATTGGTCTATTTCTTAAGTATTTATCACCTGTTAATGTGAATGCACCATCAATTGAAGCTAATAAACCACAAAATAATCTCATTGCAGTTCCAGAGTTTCCACAATCAAGAACATCTGATGGTTCATTTAAAATAGGAGTTGGAGTGATTTCAACACTTGAGCCATCTCTTTTGATAGTTGCTCCAAGTTGTTCCACTATACTTAAAGTATTTAATGTGTCTTCCGCTGTTAAATAATTTTTTATATATGAAGTTTGATTTGAAAAAAGTGAAAACATTGCACATCTGTGAGATATTGATTTATCACTTGCAATTGAATCTATTTCTATATCAAATGCTTTTGTTATTTTTTTTATAGTAAATTTTTCCACTTTTTTCCTTTTTTAATTATTGTCTTAAACCAATTGATAATTGATTATTTAGTGCATCTAAAATTGAGTTCATAGTTTTTGAAATATCTTCTTCTTCCATTGTCTTTTCATCATTTTGCAATATAAATCTAATTGTTAAACTCTCATTATCTGCTAATTTCTCCTCATGATAAATATCAATTAAATTAAACTGTTTAATATTTTTATCATTTAAAGAATTAATTACTTTTTTTACTTCTTTATATTCTAACGATTTTGGAGCAATAATAGTTAAATCTTTTTTTGATGATTGAAACTTTGAATATGAAACTGTTTTTATAATGTCATTTTTAATTGCTTCAAAATTAATCTCAGCAATAAATGTATCATTTAAATCATAATCTTCACAAACACTTGGATGTAGTTTACAAATATATCCTACAATTTTTCCATCTATTAAAACATTTGCATTTTGGTATGGATGAACAAATAAATTATCTATTTGTGTCATTGGTTCTAAATCAAATTTCCCAATTGTATTTAGCACTTTTTTTGAAAAAGAGAAGAAATCAATATTCTTTGGTTTTCCAGCATTTGAAATCTCTTCTTGCTCACTTGAACCTGTTTGAATAAATGAAATTTTTTTAGATTCATTTCTATTTTCATCAAAAATAGTTCCAATTTCAAAAAATGCAGTTGATCTTGCACCAACTTTAAAGTTATTTGCACAAGCTTCCACTAAATTTAATAAAATTGTACTTCTAAAAGTATTTAGCTCTTTCACAATTGGATTGATTAAATCAAGTTCATCTTTTACTGTTTTAAAACCATATTTTTCTAAACTTTCTTTTGAAGAAAAAACATAAGTTAATGTTTCATAAAAACCATTTTCTATTGCTTTAAATCTTAATTTATTTTTCTTAATTAAATCATTTGAAGTTTTATTAACTCTATTTACTTCATCAATTTGTAAAGGTTTTGCAATAATATTATCAATAATACTTGCAATATTTAGATTTTTTAAGTAGAAAGAGGAAAAAAAGGAAAACAACACAATGAACACTTGATATCCAGAAACAAACTATGTTTTTTTTTAAACTGAAGAATAAAGTAA
>JAIELU010000221.1 GCA_019752775.1 Campylobacterales bacterium
TGGAGCAAGACTTGGAATGGGTTGTAATTTAGCAAGTTTGTTTACAGGAATTCCTCAGTTTTCTCTTCATGCTTGGTTTTTTACTATTGCTATGATTATTGGTGTTTATTTAGGAACAAAAGTAACTATGCTTTCTTTTTTTCAATCGAAAATAAAACTACAAAAAGTATCTTGTAGTAAAGATTTAGAAAAAGATAAACAACAAGTTAAATCACTATTTACAATTGGTTCTTTAGTATTTGTGGCAATGATATGTTGGGCTTTATATCTAATATTTTTCGCAAATAGTGCTAAATTAGGAATTGCAATGCTTTTTGGAGCTGCCTTTGGTTTACTTATTGCAAAAGCACAAATTTGTTTCACATCTGCATTTAGAGATATTTTTACAACTGGAAGAAGTGAACTAGCAATTGCAATTGTAATTGGAATGGCTGTTTCAACTATTGGTGTATTTTCTTATATTATGATGGGCGCACCTCCTAAAATCATGTGGGCTGGACCAAATGCTATTATTGGTGGATTATTATTTGGATTTGGTATCGTTCTTGCAGGTGGTTGTGAGTGTGGTTGGATGTATCGAGCAGTTGAAGGTCAAGTTCATTTTTGGATTGTTGGGATTGGAAATGTAATTGGTGCTACTTTACTTGCATTTACATGGGATAGTTTTTCAGTATCTTTAGCTACATCTTGGCCAAAAATAAATCTACTTGAATCGGTTGGTCAGTATGGTGGATTATTTATGAATTATATTTTCTTGTTTTTATTATTTTTATTAATTTTAAAACTTGAAAAAAATTATCGATTAAAACTACAAACAAAAGGAAATTAATATGCAAAAAGAAAATATAATTCCAGATTATAGACTTGATATGCAAGGAGAACCTTGTCCTTATCCTGCTGTTAAAACACTTGAAGCAATGGAAAGTTTAGAAAAAGGTGAAATATTAGAAATCATTAGTGATTGCCCACAAAGTATAAATAATATCCCAATTGATGCAAAAAATCATGGTTATAAAGTTTTAAGTATTGATAGTAGCGGTCCTACTATTCAATATTTAATTCAAAAATAAAAAGAGAATTTAATTTCTCTTTTTAAAACTTATCTTTAAATGTCTCTCTAATTTTTAAAAACTCATCTAAATGTTCAAAGAAAATATCCACAAGTTTTGGGTCAAAATGCTTTGCTCTCTCTTCTTTAAAAAGATTAAATATTTTTTCATCATTCCATGCTTGTTTATAAACTCTATCGCTTCCTAAGGCATCAAAAACATCTGCAAGTGCTGTAATTCTTCCATAAATATGAATATTTTCACCACTTAAACCTTTTGGGTATCCACTTCCGTCCCATTTTTCATGATGTTCATTTGCCACAATTGCTGCTGTTTTTAGTAAAGGTCTATTTGAATGTTTAAGCATTTCATAACCCAAAGCTGCGTGAGTATTCATAATTTCCCGTTCAGCTTCATCAAAACGTCCGGGTTTATTTAATACCGCATCAGGAATTGCAACTTTTCCAATATCATGCATTGGACTTGCTTGTTTTAACATTTCAGCTTCTTTTTCATCTAAACCATAATAAAGTGCTAGAAGTTTTGAATACTCAGCAACTCTTTTTACATGATTTCCAGTTTCTTTACTTCTACTTTCACCTATTGCACCCATTGTAAATACAACTTCTTTTTGTGTATTTTCTATTTCATGATTTAAATTTGTAATTTCTGTTAAACCATCTTCAACTTTTGTTTCAATTTCATCAACAGATAAACCAACATTTTTATACACTTTATAAGCTAAAATCATTAAAAAACTAATCACAATAACCAAAAGTGATAAAATACTAAAATATGTAATATTTATAAAATCACTTGAAAGTTTTTCTATTTTATCTTCCATTTCTGAACTATAAGTTTTATTTAAATTAATAATATTGAAACTTTTATTTCTTATATCGAACTCTTGGTCTTCAATATTTTTTATTTTTACAACATCACTACCAACTTTGGTAACTATTTCAAGATATTTTTGAGTATCAATAATATTAAGACTATTTTTTAATAATTGAATTTTCCCTAGCCATTTATCAAATGTTTCTTTATCTCTTTTTTGATAAAGTACTTCTTTACTATAATATTTTACATCTCCAAATAATTGAGAAAGATTAAAATCTTTTCTTTCACTTATTTCATGATTGAGTTTAAGTCTCAGTTCATTTTCTATTGGATAATTTCTATTAAACTCATCAATAATTTCTATTTTGTTCTCTTGTAATGAATAAATAGTATCAAAAGCTTTTTCTATCTCTTGTTCACTTTCAAAAAGAAGTGCGAGTTTTATGGCAATTATTTCATTCTTTTGAATATCACTAATAAAAAAATCGATTAAATCATTTTTGTCTTGCTCTTTAAAAGCATCTTGAATCTTTTCAAACTCTAATTCATACTTTGTAAAATCATCTTTATATTTATCTAACTTATCAATAGAATCTAAATTTATCATATCTTTTAATAATTCATTCATTCTTTCTTGCATAAAAACCAAATTAGTAATTGATTGTTTAGTTAAATTATTTTCTTTTATTTGATAAATTATTATTGTATTTATAATCCCAATTATTGCAATTATGAATAAAATCAATATAAAACTAATTTTAATTATCTTCTTAATGCTCATATTTATCCTTGAATAAATTATATATATATGTACCTTTATGTACCTTGTTGTATAATCTAAATTAATTATACAACAAGGTACTAAAAAATGATTAACTTGATTAACAAAAAAGAAAATATATTTGATGATAATATCGCTTTTGTAGAGAATTGGGACTTTTCAAAAGCCAATCTAAATGAAGAGAATAGAATATTAGCAATTACTCAAGTTGCTTCGATTTGTTATCAATCACCAAAAGCCTTAGGAAGTGAAAGTTTATATAATAGACTTATGGCTGAATCGCAAGGTTTACCATCTTCATCTTTTGAATTTGTACCTGTTTTACTTGATTTTACAAATGAAAAACATAAAGAGATTTTAGCTCTTGAATTTTCAAATACAAAAAAATTTGGAGAATTAATTTGTGATGGTAAATATCTTCTTACAAATTATAGAGCTTTAGTTTATGATTTTGAAAATAATCCAAAAGAGTATAGCTTTGATATTAGAACCACTTATAACACACTTGAAGAGTGTAAGATTATTGAAGAATATTTCAAAGTATTTTTATTTAAAGTTGACTTTCCAACAAGATCTCAAATGGTAAGACATAGAGTAAACTGGCAAGAACTTTCAAGAAGATATGTGAGTGGGAAAAGAGTTCCTTTTGATTTTTATGTAAGTGAAAAAATGAAAGATGTAACTACTGAATATGGTAATACACAAAAGATATTAGATATTTGTTTAGAGCATTATTACAAAGCTTTAGAAGATGGTGTAAAACCACAAGAAGCTAGAAGAATAATACCACAAGCGGGATATTCACAAATTTGGGGAGGTTTTCAACCAACTCAATTAGAAAACTATTTTAAACTAAGACTTGATTCTCACGCTCAATGGGAAATAAGAAAAACAGCTGAGGCTATGAAAGAATTATTAGGAAATTAATTGGATTATCAAGCAATTTTAGAAGAGATTAAAAATGAAATTCAACCTTTTCTAAATGAAGGAAAGTTAGCAAACTATATCCCAGCTTTAGCAAATGTAGATGATAAAGAATTTGCCATGTCAATTCAACTTTTTGATGGAACTTCTTATCATATTGGTAACCATAATTTAAAATTTTCTATTCAAAGTATCTCAAAAGTTTTCACTTTTACTTTGGCTCTAAATCACTATGGAAAAGATTTATATAAAAGAGTTGGTCATGAACCATCTGGAAATCCTTTTAACTCTTTAGTACAACTTGAATATGAAAATGGAATACCTAGAAATCCCTTTATAAATGCAGGTGCAATCGTAACAGCAGACAGTTTAGTATCAATATATAAAAAAAATACTTTTGATACTATATTAAATTTTATAAAAAAAACATCTAATGACGAAACACTTACTTTTGATGAAGAAATTTTCAACTCTGAATTAGCTCATGGTTTCAGGAACTTTGCTTTGATAAATATGATTAAAAGTTTTAATAATATAAACAATAACATTGATGATGTAATTGATACATATTTCAAACAATGTTCAATTATGATGAATTCTTCACAACTTGCAAAATCAATGCTTTTTTTAGCAAATCATGGAATGAATCCTTTAACAAATGAGGAAATTTTAACTGTCTCAAAAGCAAAAAGAATAAATTCCCTAATGTTAACTTGTGGACATTATGACGCATCAGGTGATTTTGCATATAAAGTTGGACTTCCTGGCAAAAGTGGAGTTGGTGGGGGAATTGTAGCAGTTGTTCCAAAAAAAATGGCAATTTGTGTTTATTCTCCAAAACTAAATATACAAGGAAATTCACTTGTAGGAACAATTGCTTTAGAATTATTTACAACAAAAACTGGTTTGTCAATTTTTTAACTATAATTTTGTATAATCCAAATCTTTCAAAACAATAATTAAGGATAACATGTGAGTGCATTAGAAATTGCAGATATTATAGGAATTATTTGTTTTGCATTAAGTGGATTTTTAATTTCTGTTCACTATAAACTGGATATTTTAGGTGTTTTTATATCTTCATTTTTAACTGCCCTTGGTGGTGGAATGATTAGAGATGTACTTGCAGATAGAACTCCTTATGTTTTTACGACTGACCTTCCAATTTTTTTAGTTGTTGCAACTGTTTTAATAGCTTTATTATTTAAACTTCATAAAATTGATGATTTAGAGGGGAAAACTGCTTTTATAATCTCAGATGCTGTTGGTTTAGTATCTTTTTCAATCACTGGTTCAATCGTTGCTATTCAAAATGATTTTAACTTTTTGGGTGTTCTAATCCTAGCTTTCTTAACAGCCGTTGGTGGTGGAACAATTAGAGATATTTTAATAAATAGAGTTCCATCTATTTTAGTATCAGAATTTTACGCAACTGTGGCGTTAATCATAGCTTCGATTATATTTGTATTAGAGTTTTTACACCTAAGAAGTTTACCAGCACTTACAATAGTTTTTATTTTTGGAGTAGGATTAAGAATTCTTGCTTATTACAAAAAATGGCATTTACCAACTTTATCAAAAGAGTAATTATTTCCTTTTAACTTTTCATTTACTTTTTGTTGGTATGATTGCATAATTTTGAAAATTTAGGAGAAAAAATGATAAAAAAATTACTATTTACGATTTTATTAGGTTTAAGTGCATTTGCAAATTCACTTACAATAGGAACTGATATTCCAACACTTACAGTTAAAGATCAATTTGAAAAAGATTACATAGTTGATGCAAATATTAAAACAATAATTTTTTCAGCAACAAAAACTGAAGGTACAACAATAAAAGAGTTTTTATTAACAAAAGATAAAGATTATTTGACAATTAATAAAACTGTTTATATTGCAGATATTACAGGAATGCCTAGTTTAATTACTAAATTTATTGCAATGCCGAAAATGAAAAATTATCCATTCTCAGTTCTTCTAATAGACGAAGCTAACAAAACACTATTCCCAGTTAAAGAAGATATGATTACTATTATTTCTTTAGAAAATGGAAAAGTTACAGATATTAAATATGTAAAAACAGCTGCTGAATTAGGTGAAATTCTAAAGTAAAACTTTAGCTACTAGCTTTTAAACTAGTAGCTTTTGAAATGCTTCAACAATAGCAATACTTTCTAAGTCTTTAATTCTATTTTCTAAACTATCAATCGTTTCATTTTGAGTAATTTCTAACTCTTTTGTAAAAATTATTTCACCCTCATCATAAACATCATTTATATAATGAATTGTAACGCCAGATTTCTTTTCACCATTTTTTATTACAGCTTCATGTACAAATCTTCCATACATTCCAACTCCTCCATAAATTGATGGCAAAAGAGCCGGGTGAGTGTTTATTATTTTATTAGGAAATACAGATAAAAGTTTCGATCCAATCTTTTTCATATAACCTGATAAAAATATATAATCACAGTCAAATTCAGCCAATAATCTAGCTATTTTATCATCAATGTCTTGACCAGGGTATCTTTTATCATTTATTATAAAATAAGGAATATTGTAAGATTCTGCTTTTTCTAAAACACCAGCATTTGTGTTATTTGTAATTACAACAACAACTTTTGCATTTAGTTTTTTTTCAATAATAGCTTTTTGTATAGTTTCAAATCCACTTCCATTATATGAAGCTAATATTCCGATTTTTTTTATCATTATTTGTCCTAATATTTTGGGCTTCAATTATATCTATTTTAAAATAAGTTTACAATCTTTGGGCATGTGTTAAAGCGATTGCAATAGCATCTGTAATATCAAGAGGTTTAATCTCTTTTTTAACTCCTAAAAGCCTTTTAACCATGAAAGCTACTTGCTCTTTTGTAGCTTTTCCATTTCCTGTTACTGCTTTTTTTACTTGAAGTGGAGTATATTCTGCAAAATTTCCAAATTTTTGCAAAATTTTTAAAGATATTGCACCTCTAAATTGAGCCAATTTTATAACTGTTTTTGGATTAAAGGCAAAAAACATATCTTCTATTGAAACTTCATCGATTTCATGTTTTCCAAAAATCAGATCAAAACCCTCAGTCATCTCAACAATTTGCTCTTGTAAAATCTTTGTTTTTATTTTTATTAACCCAGCTTCTATAAGTTTTATACTATTTCCATTCTTTTCAACAATGGCATATCCGCAGTTTCGTGTACCTGGGTCAATTCCTAATATTTTCAACTATTCACTCTTTCTATCTAATTTCTATTCACATATATCTATAGCCCGTATAATGGTATCTTTTTGATAAAAATGAACTTAAAGGAAAAATTTTATTCACTACTTATTCACTATGTGTATAACTTGATTTCTTTAATAAATTTAAGCCTCTTATTTTTAAATGAAGCTGTTTTATAAAAAATTTAGATATAATATTTACTAATTACGATTAAAGAGTTTACAATATATGACAACCAAAGATTTCCAAACAATAATTCAAAAAGAAGCTTCAAAAACAGATTTTGAAAGATACTTAAAACAATTAGTTTATAAAAAAATATCTTCTGATGAAAAAATCGCTATTTTTGAAGTAAATAATAAGTATATAGCCTCTTGGATAAAGAGTAAATTTACTGGATTAATACAACACTGTTTTGAAATTTTTGATGGCTCAAAACCATCTATTGAAATAAAACTTACAGGTGAAAAAAAATCCAAAAAAGAAATTTTAAAAGAGCAAGTTCAAAATGAAACCGCCGAAAGTACGATATTAAACCCATCTTATACTTTTGATTCTTTTGTTGTAGGACCCTCAAATCAAATGGCTTATAATGCTTCACTTGCCGTTTCAAATAAACCAGGAATTCAATACAATCCACTTTTTATTTATGGTGGAACTGGACTTGGAAAAACTCACCTTTTACAAGCAGTTGGAAATTATGCAATTGAAAAAGGTAATACTGTTATTTATGTAACTATTGAGCAGTTTATGAATGATTTTACTTTCTCTTTAAAAAATAAAAGTATGGATCATTTTAGAAATAAATATAGAAAATGTGATGTACTTTTAATTGATGATATTCAATTTTTAAGTGGAAAAGAGCAAACTCAAGAGGAGTTTTTCCACACTTTTAACGAACTTCACAATGCAAAAAAACAAATAGTAATGACATCAGATAGACTTCCATCACAAATTGCAGGTTTGGTTGATAGATTAAAATCAAGATTTGAATGGGGTCTAACAGCTGATGTTCAACTTCCAGGACTTGAGACAAAAATAGCAATTATTGAAAAAAAATCTGATTTAAATGGGATACATTTAAGTAGAGAAATTATTAATTTCATTGCAACAACACTTGATAACTCAATTAGAGAAATTGAAGGTGTTTTAATTAGAATAAATGCAAGTGCTTCTTTATTAAATCAAGAAATTACACTTCCAATGGTTCAAAATTTATTAAAAGACCAAATAAAAGAGACAAAAGAGAATATAAAACTTCCTGATGTTATAAATATTGTGGCAAATCAGTTAAATATTAAACCAAGTGACATTAAATCTAAAAAAAGAACAGCAACAGTTGCAAATGCTAGAAGAATTGTAATTTATCTAACAAGAGAATTAACTCATAACTCTATGCCAGATATTGCAAAATTCTTAGGAATGAAAGATCACAGTTCAATTTCACACAATATTAAAAAAGCAAATGAGTTAATAGAAAAAGATGAAAACTTTAAATTAATTATCGAAAATTTAAAAAATAAAATCATAAATAAGGAGTGGTAAAACTTTAGAACAAAATAAGTTTTAAAGAATTATGTGAAAAGATGTGAATACAAAGACAATTTTAATCACTGGGATAAAGTTCGACTCCACAGTGTTTTAAAAGGTATTTTCATCTTTTCACATGAACTACTACTTCCACTAAATTAAATAAAAATATAGGAGACAAAATGAGATTCGTAATTACAAAGAATATTTTTGAAAATGTTGTATCTTCAATGCAACCTTTTTTAGAAAAAAAAGATTCTAGTGCAATCACATCACATATATATTTAGAAATCAATAATGCAAAACTAATCATAAAAGCAACTGATTATGAAATTGGATTAGAATCATACATTGATAATATAACTGATATGGTTGATGGAAAAGCAACAGTTAATGGTTCTAATTTATTAGGTATTATAAAAAGATTAAAAAACGAAGATATTATAATAGAAGCTTCAAATAATAATCTAGTTATAAAACAAAATAAATCAACTTTTAAATTACCTACTTATGATGCTGAAGAATTTCCATCTTTAAATAAATCAGAAAATTTAAAAGAATTATCAATTTCAACTATTAATTTTATTAATTCTATTAGAAAAATTACTCCTGCAATTGATAATAATAATCCTAAATTTGAATTAAATGGTGCATTATTAGATATTAAAAGTCAAAAAATAAATTTTGTTTCAACAGATACAAGAAGATTAGCAGTTTCATATTTACAAAATATTACAAATCAAGAAACTCAATTTATTATCCCTAAAAAAGCAATTATTGAAATACAAAAACTATTTTTAGATGATGCAAAAATATCTTATGATGATACTAATCTTGTAATATCAAATGAAAATACTAAGTTTTTTACAAAATTAATAAATGGAAAATTCCCAGATTATGAAAGAATTATTCCATCAACACTAAAATATAATTTTCCATTACCAAAAAGTATGTTAATTGAGTCTATAAAATTAGTAACTTCTTTATTTTCTAATATTAAAATCACATTTAACTCAACATCAATTTTATTTGAATCTCTTGATGAAGATAGTGAATCAAAAACTCAAATAGATATTGATTTAAATATTGATAAAGAGTTTTATTTAGCTGTAAATGCTAAATATTTATTAGACTTTTTAAGTATGTCGCATAATGAAAAAATCAAAATTGGTTTTAATGAATCAAATTTACCATTTTATTTAGAAGATGATAAATTTTTTACTATTGTAATGCCAATAGTTTTAGAAAAATAATAAACAAAAATTAAACAAAAATAAGGAAATCTATAATGAGTGAACAAGAATACGGCGCTAGTAATATTAAAGTATTAAAAGGTCTTGAAGCTGTAAGAAAAAGACCTGGAATGTATATTGGTGATACAAATACAAATGGATTACATCACTTAGTATATGAAGTTGTAGATAACTCTATTGATGAAGCAATGGCTGGTTATTGTAAAAATATTAAAATTACTATGACAAAAGATCATTGGATAAAAGTTGAAGATGATGGAAGAGGAATCCCAACTGCAATTCATGAAGGTGAAGGAATTAGTGCTGCAACTGTTGTTTTAACAGTTCTTCACGCGGGTGGAAAATTTGATAAAGATACATATAAAGTTTCAGGTGGACTTCATGGTGTTGGTGTTTCTGTTGTAAATGCTTTATCAAAACATTTAAAAATGACGATTTATAGAGAAGGAAAAATTCACTATCAAGAGTTTAAATGTGGTATTGCTCAAGGAGTTTTAGAAGTAATTGGTGATAGTCCTAGAAAAACTGGAACTACAATTGAATTTTTAGCTGATGATTCTATTTTTGAAGTTAACAGATACGAATTTGCGATACTTGCAAAAAGGTTTAAAGAAGTTGCATATTTAAATTCATTTATTTCAATTACTTTAGATAATGAAATCACAAAAACAAAAGAAGTTTACCATTTTGAAGGTGGATTAAAACAATTTGTTGAAGATATGAATAAAGATACTCCTGTTTGTGATGCTGTTGCTTTTAATGATACTATTGATGGTGTAGAAGCTGATATTGCTGTTATGTATAACGATACTTATGTTGAAAAAACTTTATCATTTGTAAATAATATTAGAACAATCGATGGGGGAACTCACGAAGCTGGTTTTAAAGCTGGACTTACAAGATCAATTGTTAAATATTTAAATGAAAATGCAGCAGCTAGAGAAAAAGATACTAAAATTACAGGTGATGATGTAAGAGAGGGATTAATTGCAGTTATTTCTGTAAAGGTTCCAGAACCACAATTTGAGGGACAAACTAAAGGTAAATTAGGTTCATCTTATGTAAAAGCAATTACTCAAAAATTAACAAGTGATGCTTTAGATAAATATTTTGAAGAAAATCCACAACAAGCAAAAGCGATTATGGAAAAATCTTTAATGGCTGCACGAGGTCGTGAAGCTGCTAAAAAAGCAAGAGATTTAACTAGAAAAAAAGATGCTATGACTGTTGGAACGCTTCCTGGAAAATTAGCAGAATGTCAAAGTAAAGATCCAGCAATTAGAGAATTATATCTAGTAGAAGGGGACTCTGCTGGAGGTTCAGCAAAACAAGGTAGAGATAGAGTTTTCCAAGCGATTTTACCACTAAAAGGTAAGATTTTAAATGTTGAAAAATCAAGACTTGATAAAATTTTAAAATCAGATGAAATTAGAAATATGATTACTGCAATTGGTTGTGGAATTGGTGAAGATTTTAATGCAGAAAAAGTTAGATACCATAAAATCATTATTATGACCGATGCGGATGTTGATGGATCACATATTCAAACTTTACTTTTAACATTTTTCTTTAGATTTTTAAGACCTATCGTTGATAGTGGATATTTATATATTGCTCAACCACCACTTTATAGATATAAAAAAGGTAAAAATGAAATTTATCTAAAAGATGATAATGCATTATCAGCATTTTTAATTGAAAATGGTTTAGAATCTTTCTCATTTGAGGGATTAGGTTATAACGATTTATTAGATTTATTTAAAATTGTTTCAAGATATAGAAGTATGTTGGGACAACTAGGAAAAAGATACTCTTTACTTGAAGTATTAAAATATTTAATTGAAAATTCTGATTTAGTAAATCTTGATTTTGCATCTTTATATGAAAAAGTTAAAGATTTTTTACTAGCAAAAGGTTACAATATTTTATCAAAAACAGTTCTTGAAGATAAAATTCAACTTTTTGTTCAAACAAAAGAAGGTTTAGAAGAGCTTATAATTGATGAAGATCTATTTGCATCACCATACTTTAGTGAAGCTACATATATTTACAATAAGCTTGTAGAGAGAGATTTAACAGTATTTGAGGGAAGAGATTTATTAGATATTTTAGATGATATTGAATCTTTAGCTAAAAAAGGTGCTTATATCCAAAGATATAAAGGTCTAGGAGAAATGAATCCTGAACAATTATGGGAAACTACAATGATTCCTGATAATAGAAGACTTTTAAGAGTAAAAGTAGAAGATGCAGAAGTTGCAAGTGATACATTTACTTTATTTATGGGTGATGAAGTTGAACCTAGAAGAAATTATATTGAAGAACATGCAAAAGATGTTGAACATCTAGATGTTTAAAAATTAATTATTTAGAATATAACAATAAAATATTTATTATTGTTATAATTTATACAGTTTTTCCTCTATTTAAATAATAAATTAAGATATAATAATTCTATATATTATAGCTTTGGAGGAAAAAATGAATTTATTAATTAAAAACATTGTTGAACTTTTAGATATTGCTTTAAAAACTACTTCTTTTGATGAAATGTTACTCCTAAAAAATCATTCATCAATGTCAATTAGAAGAAACTTAGCCCGAAACTTAAATTTAAATCAAGAAATTATTGATTTTTTATTGTACGATCCCGTTGAAAATGTCTCTTATATTGCTTCAATAAATCCAAATAACAAAAATTTTGAACGAACTTTTACTAATTTAAGACCTTGTGTTTTATGTAATAAAAATCAAAGTGATTGTGATTTGTGCCAAGAAACAATGAGTCATAGTTTTTAAATAGTAACTTTTATAAGTCTTTTTTAGATAAAATAGGCAAAAATTATATTTATTAAGGTTATAAAAATTATGGAAATGAAATATGGTGAGAGAGAAATATTAGAGTTTGACATTAATAAAGAAGAAAATTTTTGGCCAAATATACATGAAAAAAATTATATTATAGATATTGAATTACCTGAATTTATGGCAAAATGTCCAAGAAGTGGATATCCAGATTTTGCAACAATAAAATTGCAATACTCACCAAATAAAAGAGTTATTGAATTAAAAGCATTAAAAATTTATATTAATTCATTTATGTTTAGAGAAGTTTCACACGAAAATTCTATAAATGAAATTTTTGATACTTTATACTCTAAATTAGAGCCAAAATGGATGAAAGTTATTGGAGATTTTAAACCAAGAGGAAATGTACATACAGTTATTGAAATTGATAGCTCAAAATTTTAGGATTTAAACCTTGGAAAGATTAGTTACTACTTCTCAAGCAGCTGAAATATTGGGCTTATCTTTACAAGGTATACATTATCGGATTAAAAAAGAACAATTAAAATCTATTAAAAAAGACGGAAAAACTTTTGTTTATATTAACGATGATGGAAAAGTAGAAGACACTCAAACCCAATCAAAAGTTAAATCATCTACAACACAATCTACTTTTGATGCCGTTCAAGCGGTTTTAGATGTTAAAAATGAACAAATTGACTTATTAAAAAAATCTATGAAATGGATGAAAAAACAGTATATTTCAGAGATTTTTAGATTAGAAAAAAATCAAAAAAGAATTATTGAAGTTTTTAATTCAGAAATCAAACTTTTACAAAGTGCATTTAATGAAATGCGTTCTATTTACAAACCACAACTTGAATCAAATTTAAAAAATAAAATAGATGAAACAAAAGCTGATTTTATTAGTGTAAAAGATTTTTTTGTATTAATGAAAAGATATAATAAAACAGAACAAGAGATAAAATCAATGATTTTTAATAGAATTAAAGTTGGTGATAAAAGATTTATTTATAATAAAGTAGAAAAAAAATTATTGATTTTAAATTTAGATTTTTTAGATTTGATATAAAAAAAGAGTACATAAAGTACTCTTCTCCAGATACCCAAACACACCACTAAATAAAGTGCCTTGCTATGTTCCCATCCTGGGGCATTGCCTTAGATAATAATTGTAAGGGTCTAAAGAAGAGCATTCAAAATATTCAAAATATTCTCAATGTTCTTCTTTTAAAGTTGTGAATTATATCTTAAATATCTTTATATTTGCTTTGAAAGAAAAACATGGTTTATTTAATACTTTTTATTACTTCACTTATTTCGGCGACTTTATTTCCTCTTGGAAGTGAAGCTTTACTTCTTTATGATATTAAAGAAGGATATAATTTATCTTTATTGCTTTTATTCGCAACTATTGGAAATAGTTTAGGCTCAGTTATAAACTATTTTTTAGGTTTAAAAGGCGAAGAGTATCTTATAAAAAAATCTTTATTAAAAGAAGAATATATAATTAAAAGCAAGAATTATTTTGATAAATATGGTGCTTTTTCTATCCTTTTTTCTTGGCTACCAATAGTTGGTGATCCAATTACTTTTGCAGCAGGTATTTTAAAATATGATTTTTATAAATTTCTAATTTTAGTTATTGTTGCAAAATTTTCTAGATATTTATTTTTGGCTTTAATAATTTAAGAAGAGGTAAATATATAAAAATATATTTACCTAGATGAGTGTTAAAAATCAGATACGTTAGCGTGAGCTTTTCTAACGTTCATTGATATATCAGATCTAAATTTTTGTTCTTTTACTTCAGGAAGCATTAACCCTTTAGCTTTATGTTCTCTAATTTTATAAGTTCCATCTTCATGCCCAGATAAATAATATGAACTAAAATCAACGGTATAAGGCATATCCCAAACAATTGCACCAGCTGTTGGACATGATTCTGCACATCTTGGAGCATCTGCATGATCAACGCACTCAACACATGATTCAGGTTTTACATATAAAATCCCATCTTGTGGATTTTTTTCGTTTCCATCTGGTAATATTGCTGCAACTGGACATTCTGATGCACATGCTTCGCAACTTATACATTCTTCAGTAATTTTAACTGCCATTTTCTATCCTTTTTTATCAAAATATAAAATGTAGATGCAAATATTATTCCACTAAAAGATTAATTTGCTAATTTTCTAAATAAAATCTCTTTTGTTGGTTCTTGGGTTGAATTTTCATTATATTTTAATTCAACATCTTCTTTTTTATCAATATATTTTCTTGTGATTCTACATTTTTCCAAATTATTTTCAGATGGAGTTATATATTGTAATGGAAGCATAATATTTTCTATAATCCCTCTAAGACCTCTTGCCCCAACATCTTTTTCAACTGCTATTTCTGCAATTCTTTCAAGGGCATCATCTGTAAATTCTAATTCAACACCATCAAGTTCAAATAATATTTCATATTGTTTGATAATTGCATTTTTAGGCTCTTTTAAAACTCTTATTAAATCTTCTTTTGAAAGTTTATTAAGTTCTGCAATTACAGGAATTCTTCCAATAAATTCAGGAATTAAACCAAAAGAGATAAGTTCTTTTGCTTCAATAGCTTTTTTATTTTCTTCTGCATCTTCTTTTTTAAGGAATCCCATTTTTGGAGCTTTTTTATTCTTTTTAGAACTATCATTTT
>JAIELU010000084.1 GCA_019752775.1 Campylobacterales bacterium
CTTTGTTACTTCAAAGAGAAAATGATATAATACTTCTTCCTTTATGGGAAAATGACCTAAAAATAGGTGATAAGATATTACTTGCATGTGATAGTAATGCAAAAAATGATATAGAATATATTTGCCAAAATATTTATGAATTTTATTATGCAATAACAGGCAAAGAAAAAAGAACAATTTTAAAAGGATTTATATGAAAATTTTAACAGGACCATGTGTATTAGAAGATAGAGATACAGTAATGAGAATTGCTGAAAAATTAAAACCACTTAGTGAAGATAAAAGAGTTGAATTTTATTTCAAAGCTTCATTTGATAAAGCAAATAGAACAAGTATAAGTTCATTTAGAGGTCCAGGACTTGAAGAGGGATTAAGAATATTTCAAGAAATAAAAGAGCAATTTGGATATAAAGTTGTAACAGATATTCATGAATCATATCAAGCAGCACCAGCTGGTGAAGTAATTGATATTTTACAAATTCCAGCGTTTTTATGTAGACAAACAGATTTATTAGTAGCAGCTGCAAAAACACCTGCAATTATAAATATCAAAAAAGGGCAATTTTTAGCAGCTGATGCTATGAAACATCCAGTTGAAAAAATACTTAATACAAGAGGAATTACAGAGGTTTCTTATGAAAACTCTTCAAAAGCAGGTGTTTGGCTTTGTGAAAGAGGAAATACATTTGGATATGGTGCTTTAGTTGTAGATATGAGAAATTTACTTTTATTAAAACAATACGCTCCTGTAATCTTTGATGCAACGCACTCAGTTCAAATTCCAAGTACTGGTGGAACAACAGGAGGAAACTCATCATTTGTTCCGTATATGGCAAAAGCTGCAGCTGCAGTTGGTGTTGATGGATTTTTCTTTGAAACACATACAGACCCAAGTGTAGCACTTAGTGATGGACCAAATATGCTTCGAATTGAAGACTTATACAAAACAGTAAATGAGATTTTTGCAATTCAAGATGCTTTAGGATATAATTAATCCCATATACATATATTTTTAAAGGAAATAAATGAAAATTATTGAAGGTAATTTAAGATTAAACGGTAGTGAAAAAGTAGCTATCATAAACGGAAGATTTAATCACATAATAACAGATAGATTAGTTGAGGGTGCGAAAGATGCATTCAAAAGACATGGTGGAAATGAAGATAATTTAGATTTAATATTAGTTCCAGGCGCTTTTGAAATTCCTTTTGCTTTAGAAAAAGCATTATCAAGTGGAAAATATGACGCAGTTTGTTGTGTTGGTGCAGTTATTCGTGGTGCTACTCCACATTTTGATTATATTTCAGCAGAAGCTACAAAAGGTATTGCAACAGTTGGAATTAAACATGGTATTCCTGTATCAAATGGTGTTTTAACAACTGATACAATTGAGCAAGCAATTGAAAGAGCTGGTTCAAAAGCTGGTAACAAAGGTGCTGAAGCTATGGTTACTATTATTGAAATGTTAGATTTATATAACGAAATGGGGAAATAATTTGGCAACTAGAACACAAGCTAGAGAGTCTGTAATTGGTTTATTATATGCTTATGATTTAGGAAATGAAGGAATTGTAAAATTTGTTGACGAAATTTTAGAAGATAAAAAAATAAGAAATCAACAAAAAGAGTTTGCTTTAAAACTTTTTAATGGAACAATTGAAAATATAGAAACTATAGATAAAGAGATTATCTCTCACTTGACTCAAAGAACTTTAGAAGATATTGGTTCTGTTGAAAAATCTATTTTAAGATTAGCTGTTTATGAGATTTTATTTGAAGATTTACCAAAAGCAATTATAATAAATGAAGCAATTGAATTATCAAAAAGATTAGCAAGTGATGGTGCTCCAAAGTTTGTAAATGGTTTGTTAGATAACATTATTAAGGCTTAATTTATGAATAATGCAATGAAATTATGTGTATCTTTAGATTTATCAAGTGCAAAAGAAAACTTGGAGTTAGTTGAACAAATAAAAGATTTTGATGTTTGGTTAAAAGTTGGACTAAGAAGTTATATAAGAGATGGCAAAAAGTTTTTAGAAGATTTAAAAGCTATTAATCCAAATTTTAAAATATTTTTAGATTTAAAACTTTATGATATTCCAAATACAATGGCAGATGCAGCAGAAGAAATATCTAATTTTGGGCTTGTTGATATGTTTAATGTTCATGCGAGTGCAGGTGTTGAAGCTATGAGTTTGGTTATGAATAGAATAAAAAATATTTCAAATAAGCCTTTAGTATTAGCTGTAACTGCACTTACTTCTTTTGATAATGAGAGTTTTAAGGCTATTTACAATGAAGATATAGATACAAAAGCAATACAGTTTGCAAAAGATACTTATAATTCAGGTATTGATGGAGTTGTATGTTCTGCTTATGAAAGTTTAGATATAAAAAATAATACTTCAATAAAATTTATCACTTTATGCCCAGGAATTAGACCTTTTGGTGAAGATAGTGGTGATCAAAAAAGAGTTGCAGATATTCCTTATGCAAAAGAAAATTTAGTTGATTTTATTGTAGTTGGAAGACCTATCTATAAAGCTACTAATCCTAAAGAGGTAGTACAAGAGATATTGAAAAATATTTAATTATCTCTTTGTACTTTTAAGTATGTTTTAAGTGATGTAGTATTATAATTTCCGTCCTGATTTTAAGAAGTTAAAATTACGGAAATAGCGGACAGTTGGGTGAGTGGCTGAAACCACCTCCCTGCTAAGGAGACGTGCTGGTAACGGCACCGAGGGTTCAAATCCCTCACTGTCCGCCATATGGGTTATTAGCTCAGCTGGTTAGAGCACTCGGCTCATAACCGAGTGGTCGAAGGTTCGAGTCCTTCATAACCCACCACTATTTTAATTAAATAGTTTTCACTTTTTGTGATTTTGAAAATGTATTTCGATGCATTTTTATGCGGGAGTAGCTCAGTTGGCTAGAGCTTCTGCCTTCCAAGCAGACTGTCGCGAGTTCGAGTCTCGTCTCCCGCTCCATTTATTTTATTGATTACTGGGAGCTGAGTTATAAGCACAATATTTTTTATAACTCTTTTATATATAATATAACTTCCATTAAAGTTTTTTTCAGTATTTTTTCAATATAATACGCACACAATTTTATTGTGTAATTTAAAAATAAATAAATCCCCTCTGAATAGAGAAGCCAAATGGGCTTATCTACTCAGAGGGCAATAACCAAAATTTAGAAGGGGAATTCTATGGCAAAAGAAAAATTTTCAAGAAACAAACCGCACGTTAACATCGGTACTATTGGACATGTTGACCACGGTAAAACTACATTAACAGCTGCAATTTCTGCAGTACTATCTGTAAGAGATGGTGGAACTATGATGGATTACGATCAAATCGATAATGCACCAGAAGAAAGAGAAAGAGGAATTACTATTGCTACTTCTCATATTGAATATGAAACTAAAGCTAGACATTATGCTCACGTAGATTGTCCAGGACACGCCGATTATGTTAAAAACATGATTACAGGTGCTGCTCAAATGGATGGTGCGATTATCGTTATCGCTGCAACTGATGGTCCTATGGCTCAAACAAGAGAACATATCTTATTATCAAAACAAGTTGGTGTTCCATACATCGTTGTTTTCTTAAATAAAGAAGATCAATTAGATGATGAAGATAGAGAAGAAATGTTAGAGCTTGTTGAAATGGAAGTTAGAGAATTATTATCTACTTACGATTTCCCAGGTGATGATACTCCTATCGTTGCAGGTTCTGCGTTTAAAGCATTAGAAGAAGCTAAAGCTGGTTCTATTGGTGTTTGGGGAGAAAAAATTATTGCATTAATGGATGCAGTTGATTCTTATATTCCAACTCCACAAAGAGATGTTGATCAAGATTTCTTAATGCCAGTTGAAGATGTATTCTCTATCTCAGGAAGAGGTACTGTTGTTACTGGAAGAATTGAAAAAGGTACAATTAAAATTGGTGAAACTATTGAAATCGTTGGATTCTCTGATACTAAAACAACTACTGTAACTGGTGTTGAAATGTTCAGAAAAGAAATGGATCAAGGTCAAGCTGGTGATAACTGCGGTGTTCTTTTAAGAGGTATTAAAAAAGAAGACGTAGAAAGAGGACAAGTTTTATGTAAACCTAAAACAATTACTCCACATACTAAATTCAGATGCGAAGTGTATATTCTTTCTAAAGATGAGGGTGGTAGACATACTCCATTCTTCTCAGGATATAGACCACAATTTTATGTAAGAACTACAGATGTTACTGGTTCTTGTACTTTACCAGAAGGTACAGAAATGGTTATGCCAGGTGATAATGTAGAAATGACAGTTGAATTAGTTGCTCCAATTGCTCTAGACAAAGGTACAAAGTTTGCTATTAGAGAAGGTGGTAGAACTGTAGGTGCTGGAGTTGTTGCTGAAATCATAGAATAAGGATTTGCAATGGCAAATATAAGAATTAAAATTGGATTAAAATGTCAAGAGAATGGTGATATTAACTATACTACTTGGAAAAATCCAAAAACTCATACTGAAAAGTTTGAAGTTAAAAAATATAGTCCAAGATTGAAAAAACATACTTTACACAAAGAAGTGAAACTAAAATCTTAATTTTTAAGCTTACAGGTTAAACTGTAAGCTTATTTTAACATAGGTCAGTAGCTCCAATGGTAGAGCGCCGGATTCCAAATCCGATGGTTGTGGGTTCGAATCCCTCCTGGCCTGCCACTTAAATTTTTTTAAAAGAAGTAAAACTCTTTTTTTGAAAGAATTTATTGACAAATAATAGCAATCAAACTGGAGTAAATAGTGAATAAAGTTAAAAACTACTATCAAAATGCAAAATCAGAATTATTAAAAGTTATTTTCCCTATAAAAGAGCAAATTAGATCTGCATATTTATCTGTTTTTATTGTTGTTACGGTTATAACTTTATTTTTAGCTTTAATTGATGGAATTATGTCATTAAGCTTATCTTCAATTATTAAATAGGAAGTAATTATGGCACACAAATGGTACGCAATTCAAACTTATTCAGGTAGTGAATTATCTGTAAAGAAAGCTTTATTACAATTATCTGAAGAAATGACAGATGGTAGAATATCAGATGTATTAGTACCTACAGAAGATTTAATTGAAATAAAAAAAGGCAAGAAATCTATAGTTGAAAGACCACTATATCCTGCATATGCATTTGCAAGAATAGATTTAGATACTGGATTATGGCACAGAATTCAATCAATGCCAAAAGTTGGAAGATTTATTGGTGAATCTAAAAAACCAACTGCATTATCTGATAAAGACATTAACTTAATTTTAGAAAAAGTAAAAAATAGAGCAGCAGCAAAACCAAAAGTTTCATTTGATGAAGGTGAAATGGTAAGAATTAATGAAGGACCATTTTCTAATTTTAATGGTTTAGTAGAAGATTTTGATATGGTTTCAGGATTATTAAAATTAAATGTTTCTATATTTGGAAGAAATACACCTGTTGAAATTTCATATACTCAAGTAGAAAGAGTAGTTTGATTTAACAAATTATAGGCATTAGGCAATAAAACTAGATTATAGAAAATAGTTTTCTTGCCTAATGTCTAATCATTAAAAAATTGATAAAGGAATAACATGGCTAAGAAAATTCAAGGTCTAATTAAATTACAGATACCTGCGGGTGCTGCAAATCCATCACCACCAGTAGGACCTGCATTAGGTCAAAGAGGTGTTAACATAATGGAATTTTGTAAAGCTTTCAATGAAAAAACTAAAGATAAAGCTGGGTTTAGATTACCAGTTGTTATTACAGTTTATACTGATAAAAGTTTTACATTTGAGGTAAAACAACCACCAATGACAGATTTAATTAAAAAAGTTGCTGGAATTAAATCAGGTTCAAGTAATCCACTTAAACAAAAAATTGGAAAACTTTCAAAAGAACAAATTATGGAAATCGTTGATATGAAAATCAAAGATTTAAATACAGATGATAAAGAAGCAGCTGCAAGAATTGTTGCAGGTTCAGCTAGATCAATAGGTATTGAAACGGAATTATAATATTCTGTTTTGATTAAAGTCTTACCACCAGACTCAATAATGGCGGTAGCAAAAATAATATAATTGCGGAGATAATAATGGCAAAAGTTTCAAAAAGATATAAAGCACTAAAAGAAAAAATTGAAGATAAAAAATATTCTTTAGTTGACGCTTGTGCAAGTTTAAAAGATTTAAAATCAGCTAAATTTGATGAAAGTGTAGAAATTGCACTTAACTTAAATGTTGATCCAAGACATGCAGACCAAATGATTAGAGGTGCTGTAGTACTTCCAAATGGAACTGGTAAAACTGTAAGAGTTGCAGTATTTGCTAAAGGTTTAAAAATGGACGAAGCAAAAGCAGCAGGTGCTGATGTTGTTGGTAATGATGATTTAGCTGAAGCTATTCAAGCTGGAAACATTAATTTCGATGTTTTAATTGCAACTCCTGATTGTATGGGAATTGTGGGAAAAGTTGGTAGAATTTTAGGACCAAAAGGTTTAATGCCTAATCCTAAAACAGGTACTGTAACTATGGATGTTACAAAAGCTGTAAATGATGCTAAAGGTGGTCAAGTTACATATAGAGTTGATAAAAAAGGTAATATGCAAGCTGGAATCGGTAAAGTTTCATTTTCTGCTGAAGCACTTAGAGAAAATGCTGCAACATTTATTGCAGCTATTAATAAAGCAAAACCATCAACTGCAAAAGGTAGATATATTACTAATGCAGCTATATCATTAACAATGAGCCCATCAATTATTTTAGATAATATGGAAATTATGGAAATTAGATAAGGTTTTACCTTGTCTGATTTTTTAGCATTCAATAATGAAGATTTCTTTCTTTATTATTGAGTGTTATTCAAAGCACTGAAATAAAACTGAAGACAGCTGGTAAGAGACACCTCCGTTTCTTGTAAGTCCCGCCTAAGTCGATGTTTTGAAGGGAGGAGAAAAAATGACTAAACAACAAAAATCAGAAATAATTGATTCTTTAACAGGTGAATTTAAAAATTCTTTAGCTATCGTAGTTTGCGACTATAAAGGTCTTACTCATAGAGAGTTAGAAACTTTAAGAAAAGAAGCAAAAGCTAATGATACTAAAGTTCAAGTTGCTAAAAATACATTAGTTACAGTTGCTGTAAAAAATGCTGAATTAGGTGATGTTGAATTAACTGGTACAAATATTTTCTTATGGTCTGATGATCAAATTTCAGCTTGTAAAGTTGCAGATAAATTTGCTACTTCTAACAAAGAAAAATTTGTTATTAAATCAGGAATTATTGAAGGTAAAATTGCAGACTTCGCTACAGTTAATGCATTCGCTAAATTACCATCAAGAGAACAACTTCTTGGTATGCTTGCAGCTACTTGGATGGCACCTGTTACAAACTTTACTATTGGGCTTGATGCACTTAGAAAGAAAAAAGAAGAAGAGGCAGCTTAATTTTTTAAGCTATTAAAACAAAACAAATAAATTATAAGGAATAAGAAATGGCAATTTCTAAAGAAGACGTATTAGAATATATCTCTGGATTATCTGTACTTGAATTATCAGAATTAGTAAAACAATTTGAAGAAAAATTTGGTGTATCTGCACAACCTGTTGCAATGGCTGGTGGAGCAGTTGCTGCTGTTGAAGCTGCTGAAGAAAAAACTGAATTTGATGTTATTATCTTAGATGCTGGTGATAAAAAAATTAATGTTATTAAAGAAATTAGAGCATTAACTGGTTTAGGATTAAAAGAAGCAAAAACTGCTGCTGAAGAAACTCCTTCAACAATTAAAGAAGGTATTTCTAAAGAAGATGCTGAAGCTGCAAAAGCTGCATTAGAAGCTGCTGGTGCAAAAGTAGAAATTAAATAATTATTAAATAATTATGATTGATATACAAGGCTTTTGCCTTGTATAAAGATTCGCATCTTTGAAGGTTAAGGTTAAAATTTTATGAAATTTTAACCCTATCCTTTATGGATGCTTTTGTGCTTTATAATAATATAAAAGCAGAACATAACCAAATTTTATAACAAGGCCGACAATGTTAAACTCTTTAAAATCTGGTAATAGACTTAGAGTTGATTTTGCAAAAAATCCACAACAAATTGAAATTCCAAACTTATTACAACTACAACAAACTTCGTATGATACTTTCTTAATGATAGGTCAAGGTGATAGAACTACTGCTGGGATTGAAAAAGTATTTAAATCTATTTTCCCGATTCATGATGTACAAAACCGAATTACACTTGACTACTTAGGTAGTGAAGTAGGTAAACCTAAATATGATGTAAGAGAATCTATGGTTAGAGGACTTACATATTCAATTCCTCTTAAAATTAATATTAGATTAACACTATGGGATTTAGACGAAAAAACTGGTGAAAAAATCGGTGTTAAAGATATGAAAGAACAATCTTTATTCATTAGAGAAATTCCTTTAATGACTGATAGAACTTCATTTATTGTTAATGGTGTTGAAAGAGTAGTTGTAAATCAATTACATAGATCTCCTGGTGTTATCTTTAAAGAAGAAGAATCAAATACTGCTGATAATAAACTTATCTATACAGGTCAAATCATTCCAGATCGTGGTTCATGGTTATATTTTGAATATGATGCAAAAGATGTATTATATGTAAGAATCAATAAAAGAAGAAAAGTACCTGTAACTATTTTATTTAGGGCATTAGGTTATTCTAAAGAAGATATTATTAAATTATTCTACCCAATAGTAAATATTAAAATTAAAAACAATAAATTTTTAACTGAATTTAATCCTGACGATTTTATGGGAAGAATTGAATTTGATGTTAAAGATGATAAAGGTAATTTAGTAATTGCTGCCGGAAATAGATTAACTGTAAGAAAAGCTAAAGCTTTAATTGAAGGTGGTCTTAAATTAATTGAGTATCCTTTAGAATTATTAATGGACAGAAGTACAGCAAATACAATTTATGATCCAGAATCTGGAGAAGTTTTATTTGATTCTTTAACTAATCTTGATGAATTAAAATTAAAAAAACTTTTAGATTTAGGTTTTGAATCATTTGATATTGCAAATGACTTAGCAACAGGTATTGATAATTCTATTATTAATGCATTTAAAGCAGATGCTGAATCTTTAAAATTATTAAAACAAACAGAACAACTAGATGATGAAAATGATTTATCAGCAATCAGAATCTATAAAGTTATGAGACCAGGTGAGCCAGTTACTAAAGAAGCTGCAAAAGAATTTGTTAAAAAATTATTCTTTGATCCAGAAAGATATGATTTAACAAAAGTGGGAAGAATGAAAATGAACCACAAACTTGGGGTTAATGTTCCTGAATATGTAACAACTTTAACTTATGAAGATGTTATTAAAACTGTTCAATACCTAGTAAAAGTTAAATCTGGTCATGGTCATATCGATGATAGAGATCACTTAGGTAACAGAAGAATTAGAGCAATTGGTGAATTATTAGCAAATGAATTGCATGCTGGTTTAATCAAAATGCAAAAAGCTATTAGAGATAAAATGACTACATTGTCTGGTACATTAGAAGATATTATGCCACATGATTTAGTTAACTCTAAAATGATTACTTCAACAATTACTGAATTCTTTACATCAGGACAATTATCTCAATTTATGGACCAAACTAATCCATTATCAGAAGTTACTCATAAAAGAAGACTTTCTGCACTTGGTGAGGGTGGACTTGTTAAAGAGAGAGCTGGATTTGAAGTAAGGGATGTTCATCCAACTCACTACGGAAGAATCTGTCCTGTTGAAACTCCTGAGGGTCAAAATATTGGTCTTATTAATACATTATCTACTTTCTCAAAAGTTAATGAGCTTGGATTTATTGAAGCTCCTTATAAAACTGTTGTAGATGGTCTTGTTACAGATGAAATTAAATACTATACGGCAACGCAAGAAGAGGGATTAGTAATTGCTCCTGGTTCAACAAAAGTTGATGAAAATGGTAAAATTATAGAATCGTTAATTGAAGCTAGAAAAGATGGTGAAATATTACTAATGGAAAGAAGTAGTGTTGATTTAATTGATATTTCTTCTCAAATGGTAATGGGAGTTGCTGCTTCTTTAATTCCTTTCTTAGAACATGATGATGCAAATAGAGCATTAATGGGTTCAAATATGATGAGACAAGCTGTTCCATTGTTAAGACCAAATGCACCTATTGTTGGAACTGGTTTAGAAAAAACAGTGGCACGAGATGCATGGGAAGCAATAAAAGCGGGTCGTTCAGGACTTGTTGAAAAAGCTGATGCAAAAAATATTTATGTTAGGGGTGAAGATGAAAACGGTGCTTTCATTGATCATTATTCTGTAAATAAAAATGTAAGAACAAATAATAATACTTCTTTTGGTCAAAGAATTGCTGTAACTGAAGGTGAATTTGTAACTAAAGGTCAAGTTATTGCTGATGGTCCTGCTATGGATAAAGGTGAATTAGCTGTTGGTGTTAATGCAATGGTTGCCTTCATGCCATGGAATGGATATAACTATGAAGATGCTATTATTCTTTCTGAAAGACTTATTGAAGAAGATGCGTTTACATCAATTCATATTTATGAAAAAGAAGTAGAGTGTAGAGAATTAAAACATGGTAATGAAGAAATTACAAGAGATTTACCAGGTGTTAAAGAAGAATCAATTACTCATTTAGATAATTCTGGAATTGTTAAAATTGGTACATTTATTAAACCAGGTATGATTTTGGTTGGAAAAGTTACTCCAAAAGGTGAAATTAAACCAACTCCAGAAGAAAGACTTTTAAGAGCAATCTTTGGTGAAAAAGCTGGACATGTTATAAATAAATCATTAGTTTGCCCTACATCAATGGAAGGTACTGTTGTTGATGTTAAAGTGTTTACTAAAAAAGGTTATGAAAAAGATGAAAGAGCAGTTGCAGAAATCGCATCTGAAAAAGCTGAATTAGATTTAAAACACCATGATAAACTTTTAATGCTTGATAGAGAAGAGATTTTAAAAATCAATGATTTATTATTGAAATCTAGCCTAATAAAAGATTTAGAATTAGATGAAGTTACATATAAAAAGGGTGAAACAATTCCTGTAGATGTATTAATGAATGTTAATAGATTTGCAATGAAAAAAGTTGTTTCATCTTATCCAAAAGATATTGAAAATACATATAACGATATTAAAGAACATTTTATTAAACAAAAAGCTCATTTAAGAGATGAACATGAAGAAAAACTTCAAGTTTTAGAACATGATGATATTTTATCTTCAGGAGTAATTAAACAAGTTAAAGTTTATATTGCAACTAAGAGAAAAATAAAAGTTGGTGATAAAATGGCTGGACGACATGGAAATAAAGGTATCGTTTCTAATATTGTTCCAAAAGTGGATATGCCATACTTAGAAGATGGTTCTACTGTTGATGTTATTTTAAATCCACTTGGGGTTCCTTCAAGGATGAATATTGGACAAATCTTAGAAGTTCATTTAGGATTAGTTGGTAAAAAACTTGGAGCGCAAATTCAAGAAGTTTTTGAAGCAAAAAAAGCTGATTTCATTGTTGAATTAAGAGCAAAAATGACAGAAATTGCATCAGTTGCAAAACTTATGAATGGTAAAGCATTTATGGATAAGTTAAGTGATGATGAATTAATTAAATATGGTCAAGATTGGGCAAAAGGTGTTAGATTTGCAACTCAAATCTTCGATGGTTTAAAAGAAGAAGAATTTGTTAAACTTTTTGAATTAGCAAAAATTGATACAGATGGTAAGTGTGTACTTTACGATGGGAAAACTGGTGGTAAAATGATGGAAAGAGTAAATGTAGGTTACATGTATATGCTTAAACTTCATCACTTAGTTGATGAAAAAGTACATGCTAGATCTACTGGACCTTACTCTTTAGTTACGCAACAACCAGTAGGTGGAAAAGCTTTATTTGGTGGACAAAGATTTGGAGAGATGGAAGTTTGGGCATTAGAAGCTTATGGAGCAACTGCTGTTCTTAAAGAAATGCTTACAACAAAATCAGATGATGTTGAAGGTAGAACTCGTGCTTATAGAGCTATTGCAAATGGTGAAAATGTTCCAAATTCAGGTGTTCCTGAAACATTCTTCGTATTGACAAAAGAATTAAAAGCTCTTGCATTAGACGTAGAGATTTTTGGAGAGGTGGAAAACAATGAGTAAAACTGTAAAATTATTACAACCTATTGAAATTAAAGAGTTAGAAAGACCGCAAGATTTTGCGGCTTTTCAGTTAAGACTTGCAAGTCCAGAAAAAATACTTTCTTGGTCTTGTGGAGAAGTTAAAAAACCTGAAACAATCAACTATAGAACATTAAAACCAGAACGTGATGGTTTATTTTGTGCTAAAATTTTTGGACCAGTAAAAGATTACGAATGTCTTTGTGGTAAATACAAAAAAATGAGATACAAAGGTGTTGTTTGTGAAAAATGTGGAGTTGAAGTAACTTCATCAAAAGTACGAAGACATAGAATGGGGCATATTGATTTAGTATCTCCTGTTGCTCATATTTGGATGGTAAGCTCACTTCCAACAAGAATTGGTACTTTATTAGGTGTTAAATTAAAAGACCTAGAAAGAGTATTATATTATGAAGCATATATCGTAAGTGAAGCTGGTGAAGCTTATTATGATAATGAAAAAACTAAAAAAGTTTTAAAATATGATATTTTAAATGAAGAACAATATAGAACAATTGCTGATTTATTTGAACATACTGGATTTGATGCAGCTATGGGTGGACAAATTGTTAGAGATTTATTAGAAACTATTGATTTATTTGAATTATTAACTATTTTAAAAGAAGAAATGGGTTCTACAAAATCAGAAGCAAAAAGAAAAACTATAATCAAAAGATTAAAAGTTGTTGAAAACTTTTTAAATTCTGGAAATAAACCAGAATGGATGATGTTAACTCAACTTCCAGTTCTTCCACCTGATTTAAGACCACTTGTTTCACTTGATGGTGGAAAATTTGCAGTTTCAGATGTTAATGACCTATATAGAAGAGTTATTAACAGAAATAACAGATTAAAAAGATTAACAGAACTTGATGCTCCTGAAATTATTATCAGAAATGAAAAAAGAATGCTTCAAGAAGCAGTTGATGCTTTATTTGATAATGGTAAAACAGCTAATGCAGTAAAAGGTGCAAATAAAAGACCTTTAAAATCTTTATCTGAAATTATTAAAGGTAAACAAGGACGATTTAGACAAAACTTACTTGGTAAAAGGGTTGACTTCTCAGGACGATCTGTTATCGTTGTTGGACCTACATTAAATATGGACCAATGTGGTATTCCTAAGAAAATGGCTCTTGAGTTATTTAAGCCGCATTTGATGGCTAAATTAGAAGAAAAAGGTTATGCAACAACTTTAAAAGCTGCAAAAAGATTGATTGAAGGTGAAGCAAACGAAGTTTGGGAATGTCTAAACGAAATCGTCGATGAATATCCAATTATGTTAAATAGAGCTCCAACTCTACATAAACTTTCTATTCAAGCTTTCCACCCAGTTTTAATTGATGGAAAAGCAATTAGATTACACCCATTAGTTTGTGCTGCTTTTAATGCCGATTTCGATGGTGACCAAATGGCAGTTCACGTGCCTTTATCACAAGAAGCAGTTGCAGAAGCTAAAATTTTAATGATGTCTTCAATGAATATTCTTTTACCAGCATCGGGGAGAGCAATTGCTGTTCCATCACAAGATATGATTTTAGGTATTTATTATCTATCATTAGAAAAAGATGGTGTAAGAGGTGAACATAAATTATTTACTGATGTTAATGAAGTAAAAATTGCATTAGATATGAATAAAATTGATTTACATGCAAAAATTAGAACTAAATTAGATGATAAAGTTATTCATACAACTGTTGGAAGATTAATTATTCATGAAATTTTACCTGAGTTTGTACCTACAAATTTATGGAATAAAATTTTAAAGAAAAAAGATATTGGAACATTAGTTGATTATATTTACAAACATGGTGGATATGAAGTAACTCCAAGATTCTTAGATAATCTTAAAAACTTAGGTTTCAGATATGCAACGGTTGCAGGTATCTCAATTTCTATTGATGATATTAGAGTTCCTGAAACAAAAGTTGGACATATTGCTAAATCTAAAAAAGAAGTTATTGAAGTTCAAAAACAATTCTCTCAAGGTCTATTAACAGAACAAGAAAGATATAATAAAATTATTGATATCTGGACAGAAGTTAATAATAGACTTGGTTCTGAAATGATGGAATTAGTTAAAACTGATAAAAATGGATTTAACTCTATTTATATGATGGCGGATTCAGGTGCTAGAGGTTCTGCTGCTCAAATTAGACAGTTATCTGGTATGAGGGGACTTATGGCTAAACCTGATGGTTCTATTATTGAAACACCAATTATTTCAAACTTTAGAGAAGGTCTTAATGTACTTGAGTACTTTATTTCAACTCACGGAGCTAGAAAAGGACTTGCGGATACTGCACTTAAAACTGCAAATGCGGGTTACTTAACAAGAAAATTAATTGATGTTTCTCAAAATGTAAGAATTACAGTTGAAGATTGTGGAACTCATGAGGGTATTGAAATTACTGATATTACTTCTGGTAATGAATTAATTGAGTCATTAGAAGAAAGAATCACAGGTAGAGTTATTGCTGAAGATATTATCGATCCAATTTCAAATGAGATATTATTTACAGAGGGAACATTAATAACAGAAGAAGATGCTAAATTAGTAACTGAAGCTGAAGTTAAATCAGTAGTAATTAGAACTCCATTAACTTGTAAAGTTGAAAATGGTTTATGTTCTAAATGCTATGGTCTAAACCTTGGTGAGCAAAGAAAAGCAAAACCAGGAGAAGCTGTTGGAGTTGT
>JAIELU010000049.1 GCA_019752775.1 Campylobacterales bacterium
TAAAAGGATATAGATATAGAAACTCTTTTTATGTACTTAAAAGAGTAAAAATTTAGTGAAATATTACTACTAACTCAAAATATGAGTTAATTATATAAATAATTATTTGAATTAAATAAAGACTGTTCAAAATTAGAATTAGAACTAGAAGAAATCAAAAATGAGTGTGAAAATACACAAAGTGGTACAAATCAAGATGATGAAATAAGAGATGAGATTATTGATGTTTTAGAAAAACTTAAAATTGGTTTTTTAGGTTATAGAATAGAAAAAATACCTACTAATTCAAAAGTTGCGGAAGTTGCAAAACTAATCAATGATAGTATGAATAAATTTAATCAAGATATTGATTATTCATTAGAAGTATTGACAGAATACGGAAATGCAAATTTTGCTTTTGAAGTAAAAACAGATAAATTAAGTGGTAAAACAGGTTCTTTATTGTTAGGTATTAGAGCATTAGGAAGTTCTGTTTCTGAATTTATTGCACTTATTAGTATGACAGCAAACTCATTAAATGAAAATGTAGATACATTAACAACTGCATCAAATAATTTATCAGTAGCATCAAATCAACAAGCTGCTTCTTTAGAAGAAACAGCTGCTGCACTTGAAGAAATTACAAGTACAATTATTAATAATACTGAAAATACAAATAAAATGGCTATCTTTGCAAAAGAAGTAGATACAGCATCAAATGAAGGTAGAAAATTGGCAGATAAAACAGCTTTATCTATGGAAGAAATAAATGTTCAAGTAAATGAAATAAATAATGCAATTAGCTTGATTGACCAAATTGCATTTCAAACAAATATTCTTTCTTTAAATGCAGCTGTTGAAGCAGCAACTGCTGGAGAAGCTGGACGTGGATTTGCTGTTGTTGCAGCTGAAGTAAGAAATCTAGCATCTAGAAGTGCAGATGTTGCAAAAGAGATTAAAAATTTAGTTATTAATGCAACATCTAAAGCAAATTATGGAAAAGAAATTGCTACACAAATGATTGAGGGTTATTCAAAATTAAATGAAAATATTCATAGTACTATTTCATTAATAAATAGTATTACGGATGCTAGTAAAGAACAACAAGCAGGAATTGAACAAATAAATGATGCGGTTACTGAACTTGACCAAGCTACACAGCAAAATGCATTAGCAGCATCAAATATCAATAGTATGTCAAAAGAGATACAATCACTTTCTTATAAACTCTTAGAGACAGCAAATCATGCAAAATTTGATCATAAAGCATTAGAACAAGTTTGTGATATGGATTTAACAATGCATTTAAACAGATTGAAACTAGATCATATTAATTTCAAAAATAAAAACTGTGTTAAATTAGGAACAAAAACTATTTGGACAGTAGCAAAAGAAACAGAGTGTAATTTAGGTAAATGGATTTTAGAGTCTGAACAAAATCAAAAAGAGTTTACAAAAACACAAAATTGGAAACATCTAAAAAAAGTACATTTACAAGTACATAAAGGTATGCAAGATATTATTATTGAAAATGCAAACGGTTCAAATAATGAATCTTTAGGAAAACAAGCTCATGAACTTGATGAAGCAATATCTGATGTATTCGGGACTATTCAACAGGTAAAAAGAGATAACTGCAAATAAAATAAAGGGAGAAAGCATAATACTTTCTACCTTTTTACAAATCTAAGTCTAAAACTGGCTCAATCAAACTTTTTATTATTTGGATTCTTTTTAAAAATATTAAATGAATTCTTTTTTAAATCATTATTAAATTTTTCTACTGTTGCCACTGAATTTATATATAAAATTGACTCATCAATAATTATTTGAAAAATAGCATAAAGTGGTATTTTAACGACACTTCCAAAATTTTCATTTCCAAAACCTGCTTCAAAACTAATATAATTATCATCAATTTGTACAGTTGAATATGTATAATTACTCAAAGTAAATAAAGAAAATTTATGCATTTGATCTTTTATAACTTTTGGCAATTCAGGAGAAAAACTAATAGGTTGAATATTAGCAGTGATTGAGAATTCTTCTTTTTTTTCTAGTAAAAAAAGTACATTCTCTTTTATTTGTTTTTCAACTAAACTTTTATACTCATTATTTTCTATAATATCTTTAATCATAATTAATACCTATTTCAAAAATTTAATGTTATTATAGCTCATGAAACAACTTATTTTCCTTATTTTTCTTATCAATTATGCTCTTGCTTATGAATTTAAATTAAATGAAAAAGATACTAAATATATTAATAATTCGGATAAAAAATCTTTTATTGAAAACCGATTAGATAAATATAAAAATTTAAAAATACAAGTAAAAGATTATGAACTTATTAAAAAGTTATCTCATATAAACTCTTTTGTAAATAAAATACTTCCAGCTTATGATATATCAACTCAAGCTTCACTAGATTATTGGGCGACGCCAAAGGAATTTTTACTTCAAGGACACGGTGATTGCGAAGATTATGTAATCACCAAATATTTTACACTTTTAGAAGTTGGTATTCCAAAAGAAAAGTTATATTTTGCTGTTGTAGATATAAAAGGGCAAAAAGATTCACATATGATTTTATTATATTTAGAAAATAAAGAATCAACTCCTTTAGTCTTAGATAATCTTAGTTCTGTTGTTATTCCACTTACAAAAAGAATGAAATTAATTCCAAAATTTGCTTTTAATGAATTTGATTCTTACAAATTTACCCATGAGAAGTTCACTGAAAAAGTAAATATAAACTGGGGAAAAAATAATAAATGGGAAAAGTTATTAAATAGAGTTTATAACCTAAATGAGTAGTTTTCTTTAATATCAAAACCTATCATTGCGTTCATTAAAGCAATTTTAGAAGCTTTTTTAAACATTTCAAGACTTATATCTTTTTCTATTAAAAATTTCTCTTCCAAAAGTCTATTCTTTGTTGTTCCATTTAATAAGCAGTTTTTTGAAGTTATCCAAGTATTTTCGTAAAATATCGCAATATTCGCAATACTTGTATCTGTTACAATGCCATTTTTTATGATAATAATTTCATCAGATTCTTCTTTTTGTGAAAATAAGTTATCTAACTTTTTTCTATCTAAATACTTTTTTGAGTATGAGATTTCATCATCAAATATTAGTTTAAACGAGTTGATTTCTCTTTTTTTGTAAGGAAAACATTCAACATTTATAATTTCAAAATCATTATAAATAACTTTACATCGAAGTAAATCTTCACTTAATGGATAAATATATTCTTGTAAATTTATATTTAAACCTATTGTATTTGCAACTCTTTTATTATGATATTCTAAATTAAAAATCTCATAATCTTCACATTTTATTGTCTCAAAATAAATATTTTCTTTCATTAATAAAGCCTTTTAAAACGGTAAATAAATTTTATCAAGTAGCTCTTGATACTCTAAATCTACATTAGAATCACAAGTAATTCCACCACCACTTTTATAAAATAATTCAGCATTTTTATCTTTTTCTATAAATCTAATCATCACCGATGAATCTAAATTAACTCCATCAAAAACTCCAAAAACTCCCGTATAAAAACCTCTATCATACTCTTCAACTTTATTTAAAATCTCAATTGTTTTCTTTTTTGGTGTTCCAGTAATTGAACCAGCAGGAAGAAGAGAAGTGAGAATATCACCAATATTTTCATGCCAATTATTTTGTAGATTTGCAGATATTTTTGAGCTAACTTGAAAAAGCTTTTTATTTCCTGCATTTATCTTTTCTACATATCTGAACTTTTCAACTCTAACTTTTGAACCAACGATTCCTAAGTCATTTCTTAATAAATCAACTACCATTGTGTGTTCTGCCATCTCTTTTATATCGCCTAAAATTCTAGCTTGAGCATTTACAATTGAAGCATCAATAGTTCCTTTCATCGGATATGTAGAAATTTTATTATTTTTAATTTCAACAAATCGTTCAGGGGAAAAACATACAAAATCTTCATCTTGATTTTGAAATCTTAATTTAAATTTTGCTTGTGTATTTGCATAAATATCATCTAAAGAAATTGCTGTTTTAATTTTAGTTTTTGCTGTTAGATTTAAAAGATAGCTATTTCCTTCTTTTATTTCATCTTGTAAAGTATCAAATTTCTTTTTGTAGTCATTAAATGAAAGAGGAATTTTTTCTAATCTATTTTTTTGAATAGTTTTTATTTTTTGATGTTCTTTAAAGTTTAATTCAAATTTAATTGTTGAAGGAAGATTTGAAAGTTTTTGGATATAAAATTTACTTAAATCATAAGATAATATAAATAAAAATGGCTCTTTAAGAGAGCCAAATTTATTTAATTTTTCTTTTATTAACTCTTTACTCAAATTTTATTTTAGAATTAATTTTTTTAAAACAGCAGCTCTAATTGCAACACCATTTGTAACTTGAGTTAATACTTTTGTTCTTGGGTCTTTTAACATTTCATCACTAATATCAATATTTCTATTTACAGGACCTGGATGTAAAAGAATAATATCTCTATCTCCCACTAATTCATTTGTAATACAATAATCTTTTGCATATTCATTTAAAGATTCAAAATAAGTTAAATTATGTCTTTCTAGCTGACTTCTTAAACTCATAATAATATCAAGTTCATCAATTATTTCTCTTATATTATTATATTGTTTAAAATCATCACTTTCATATTTAAAACAATCAGGGGCAACTAAATTTACTTCAATTCCAAATCTTGGAAGTAATCTTCTGTTTGATCCAGCAACTCTTGAATTTCTTACATCTCCCACGATTGCAATTTTTTTACCCTCAGTTTCACCATTATAATGCTCATAAATTGTAAATAAATCTAATAATGCTTGAGTGGGGTGAGAATGTCTTCCATCCCCTGCATTTATAATTGGACATTCAACAAAACCTTTTAGGCTTTCAGGTAAACCACATTCACTATGTCTTACTACAATAGCATCAGGGTTCATTGCATTTATATTTGCAACAGTATCGTATATTGTTTCACCTTTTGAAGCTGATGATGTTCCAACATCAAGAGATACAACTTCAGCACCCAATCTTTTAGCTGCAATTTCAAAAGAACTTCTTGTTCTTGTAGAGTTTTCAAAAAACAATGTAACAATTATTTTACCTTTTAAAATCTCATTTGGTTTAGATTTCAAAAACTCTCTTGCATCTGCAAAGATGTCTAATATTTCTTCTTTTGAAAAATCAGAAGTTCTAATCAAGTGCTGCATTTTTTTCCTTTTATTTTAGTTTGGATTTTAGCAAAAAGCTGTTTAAAAAATAAAACTTTTTATATTTATAAACTATTTTAGATATAATTTTCACTTAAAATTACATCTAAATTTTTTTAGGAAAATAAATAAATGAATGAACAATTAGAACAGTTAGATAAAGAGTATGTGCTTCATACATATGCGAGAAATTATGTAAATTTCAAAAAAGGTATAAATGCTACACTTTTTGATGATAATGATAAAGATTATATAGATTTTACATCTGGAATAGCCGTAGTTAGTGTTGGTCATGGAAATAAAAGAGTTGCAGATAAAATCTATGAACAAATTTTAAATATTACACATATTTCAAATTTATACGGTATTGAACCACAAGCAAAACTGGCAAAAAGATTAAAAGAATTGAGTGGTTACGATATTAGAACATTTTTTTCAAATAGTGGTGCTGAAGCAAATGAAGGTGCTATTAAAATTGCTAGAAAATATGGGGAAACAAATTTTGAAAAGAAAAGATATAAAGTTATAACACTAACTCACTCTTTTCATGGAAGAACAATTACAACAGTAAAAGCAACTGGTCAAAGTTCAATGCATACACCAAATTTCGCTCCATATCCTGAGGGGTTTTCATACTATAACTATATAAATGATATTTATAATGCTATTGATGATGAAACAGTTGCTGTTATGATTGAACTTGTTCAAGGAGAAGGTGGTGTTCAGCCATTTGATAAAAAAGAAATTCAAGAATTAGCAAAATTTTTAAAAGAAAATAAGATTTTATTAATCATAGATGAAGTTCAAACGGGAGTTTATAGAACAGGTGAGTTTTTAGCATCAAATCTTTATGAAATCCAACCAGATATTGTAACACTTGCAAAAGGTTTAGGTGGGGGAGTTCCAATAGGTGCGATTATGACTACACACAAAGATATTTTTAATCCAGGTGATCATGGTTCTACTTTTGGTGGAAACTATTTAGTAACTACTGCTGCATTAGAAGTTTTAGATATTTTAGAAGAGCTAAAAGATAGTGGAGCTTTAGATGAAACTATTATTTATTTTAATAAAAAGTTAAATGAAATTTATGAAAACAATAAAGAATTATTCACTAATAATGTAGGTCTTGGACTGATGCGTGGACTAAGAGTTAAGGATGCTGATACTTTAGCACTTATAATAAAAACTGCTTTTGAAGAAGGTCTTTTAGTTTTAAAAGCAGGAAAAAATACTTTAAGATTACTTCCTGCACTTACTATTTCAAAAAATGAAATGGATGAAGGTTTTAAAAGATTAGAAAGAGCATTAAATAAAATCAAAAAAAGTTAAACTACACTTTTGTAGTTTAACCTCATCAAATCTAAATACTTTATTTATGGAATGCAAATGATTAAAACTATGAAGAAAAAAAATCTTGGAAAAATACTTTCAAATCATTTTGTGAAATTTTCCTTAATTCCGATTCTTGTAGTTGAAGTTGCCTTAATTATTTTATATTTTTCTATAAATTCATATATGTCATCAAAAAACATTACTCTTTTATTAAAAGAAGCTCAATCTCATACTCAAGCTATTCTTGAAAATGAAGCCACAATCATAAGTGACAAATTAGCAGAAATCTCAAGAATGGCTTTAATTTTACAATCTATTCATCATCATATCGTGGAAAATCCTAAACAATTTGGACTGCCAAATGGTGAACCAAAATTTGATGTAGCAAAAAATGGAGCATTTTATAAAACAAATCAGATTGGTTCTAGTGTTTATTATTCATCATCTACAAAAATTACTGAACAAGAAAGACAAAAAGCAATTTTTACTGAAGCTATGGATATATCACTAAAAAGTATTGTAGATGTAAATCCAAACATAAATGCTGCATATTTTAATAGTTGGGATAATATGAATAGGCTTTATCCTTTTATTGATAAAGTTTATGAGCAATACGGTTC
Organism: Campylobacterales bacterium; assembly: GCA_019752775.1. GTDB lineage: Bacteria > Campylobacterota > Campylobacteria > Campylobacterales > Arcobacteraceae > Aliarcobacter. Next base: position 7,172 of record JAIELU010000049.1, read on the forward strand.
TAGTATAAAAATGCAAGATTATAACTTCTATTATTTAGCTGATTTAGAACATAATCCAGAAAAAAAACCTGCGTGGACAAGTGCTTATTTAGATCCTGCGGGAAATGGTTGGATGTTATCTTGTGTTGTTCCTATTTATAATAAAGATTTTTTAGAGGGAGTTACAGGACTTGATATAACAATAGATAGTTTTATAAAAAATATTTTAGCTAGAAAATTACCATACGATGCAAACTTATTTATGATTGATAAAGATGGAATGGTTATAGCAATGCCTGAAAAAATTGAGTCTTTACTTGGTTTAAAAGAGTTAAAAGAGCATCTTTATACAGATTCGATTTTAAAAACAATATCAAAACCTGAAGAGTTTAATATTCTCACAAATAAAAGCCCTTTTGCTTCTCATTTTAGAGATTTGATTAATAATGAAACTTTAGTAGCAACATTAGAAATAGAAGATAAAGAGTATTTAACTATACAACAAGATATAGAAGAAACACACTGGAAGTTAATGATTTTAGTTGATAAAAATAATATATTTGCATCTATTGAATCTTTAAAAAAATTATCAAATATAATTGGTTATCTAGCTATTATATTTTTACTTCTTTTCTATATTGCTTTTTTCTATTTTTTACTAAAAAAAATAAACATTTTCTCTGATTCTATTACAAAACCAATTATTGATTTATCAAACCAAACTTCTCAAATATCAGAAGAAAATAAAAAGGTAGAAATATTAAATACAAATATTTCTGAAATTCATCAGTTAAGTTTAAACTTTGTTACAATGATTAATGCATTAAAGAAAAAAACAAAGAAGTTATATGATGCTAAGATTTTTGCAGAAGAAGCCAATAAATCAAAAGATGATTTTCTTGCAAATATGAGTCATGAACTAAAAACTCCACTTAATTCTATCAATATAATTAGTGATGTAATGATGAAAAATAAATCAGGAAATCTTGATGAAAAACAAATCAAAAATCTTGAAATAGTTCATAAATGTGGGAAAGATTTATTGTGTTTAATAAATGATGTTCTTGATTTATCAAAACTTGACGCAAAACAAAACAATATTCATTACACGAAAATCCAATTAAAAAATTATATGAATTCTATTTATGAAATGTTTTATGCCCAAACAAAAGCAAAAAATCTTGAATTAATTTTTAGAATAGATGAAGATTTAGATTATATTTATAGTGATCAAGCCAAAATAAATCAAATAATTAAAAATCTTCTAAGTAATGCTTTAAAATTTACTTCAAAAGGAAAAATATATTTTTTAATCACAAATGAAAAAGATACTATAAAAATTACAATTCAAGATGAAGGGATAGGAATTCCATCGAATAAACTTGGATATATTTTCGATAGATTTAAACAAGTAGATGGAAGCACAACTAGAAAATATGGTGGAACAGGACTTGGTCTTACTATTTGTAAAGAACTTGTATTTTTATTACATGGAGAAATAAATGTTTTTAGTAAATTAGATACTGGTTCAACTTTTGAAGTAATCATTCCTAAAAATATAAATTTAGATATACAGAAATTTCAAAACAAGTTTGAAGAAAAAAATAATGATACGGTAGAAATAAATGAAAATATAGAGTTTAATACCCCTGTTGAAAAAATAGAAAAAGAATCTATTTATATTTTAAATAATGACCCAATATCATTTTTTTATCTAATAATAGAATTAAATAAAAAATATTTGGTAAAACAACTATCAAAAATTGAACAGTTATTCTTAGTCGAAAAAGAAGAAAAAAATCCAAAAATTATTATTGATATATCAAAACTAAAAAATGAAGATAAACAAGAAATAGAAAGATTATCCTCAACTAATCTAATTCTTTTTTATGAAAATTATATTAATGAAAGTTTAGAAAAAAAAGCTTCAAAAGTTTATCAAAAACCTTTAAATCATGATATTTTAGTTAGTTTGTAATAAGATGATTTAGAAGTTATGATTCTATTTTAAAAACTATAAATGAAGAAAAAATAGCACAAATCAAAACTCAAAGTGATTTAGAAAATCTAAGAAATAGATAAACAACTTGAACTTCTTGAGATGTATGTAAAACTTCAATAAGAAGTTTTTACAGATAAAACCTTCAATATTTTTTTATTATTATTTTTAAGTACAAACAAATTATAATCCATTACATTATAAAAAAGTATAAGAGATAAAATGGAAGAAAAGCAAAAACCAAAAGAGATACTTGAGTTAGAAAAAGTTTATAGAATAACTTTAGAAGAAAAAGCTAAGACTACTGTTGTAGATAGGAATAGCTACAGACTTGATAAAGATGGAAATGTTATTGAAATTAATTTATATGGAAATAATTTAAAAGAGATAAAAGGTTTTGATGAGTTTAAATATCTTAAAATACTTAATTTAGCTTTTAATCAAATAATTAAAATTGAGAATCTCGATAATCTTACAAATCTTCAAACACTTTTTTTAGCTTTAAATAACATTCAAAAAATAGAAAATCTTAATAATCTTAATAATTTAATCACACTTTTTCTATTTAATAATCAAATAGATAATATTGAAGGAGTAAAAAATTTACTCAATAAAAAACTTTTTCCAAAGTTAATATTTTTATATATCTATTTAAACCCTTTTGAGAAAGAATTGGGAAATATTAAACTTGAAAATTTTAATAATAACATTGAATCACTAAGAAACTATTTTAAACTAGAAGATGCAAAAAATAAAATTGAAATAAAAACTATTCCAAAAATTATGCTTGTTGGAAATCACAATAGTGGGAAAAGTACTTTTTTAAACTATTTTTTAAATAATAAGTTTGATAAAAAACTACAAAGTACCCATATTTTAAATATTCAAAAATATGAGAAAGAGAATACTACAAAAGCAATTTTTTACGATTTTGGTGGGCAAGATTATTATCATGGCATTTATAAAGCCTTTATGACAAATGAAGCTTTGAATCTGATTTTTTGGAAAGAAGATTCAAACAATAATAATTTAGGAGATGACTCAACTGGTGGTTTTACACAAAATTTCAATCGTGAATATTGGATAAAACAAGTAAAATATTTTGGAGATAAAAACAAATCTTGGCTTATTCAAACTTTTTTAGATGAAAACAGAAGAAAAGTTTTGACAAATGATGAGTTACAAGAGCAAATTGATGATGAATATCATGTGATTTTAAAAAGCCCAATCAAACCAAATCTAAAAGCTCTAAAAGAGAATCTAAACTTATTTATAAAAGACTCTTCAAATATATCAATTTCAGAAAACTATTATGATTTTATAAACTCTCATATCTCAAATGCAATTTCTCATAATTATGAAGAAGTTGAAGAGCTAGAAAAAAAGTTTGAAAATAGTGAAAATATCAACTTCAAAGAACAACTCTCACAACTCTCACTTCAAGGAGTAATTCTTTATTATAAAAATATTCCCGCTTTAGAAAATATAGCGTGGCTAAATCCCCAAGCTACAGTTGAACATATTCATACAGAAGTTTTTGAAAAAGGAAAAATGAGAAAGTTCAAAGGAATTGTTCCTAAAGATGATTTTGAGAAGATTTGCCCTGATGGAAAAATAAGACTTATGTTAGAACAAAACAAAGTAATCTATTTTGATGAAGTAGAAGAAAATTATATTATTCCTAGTTATCTTCCAATTGCAAATAAAGATGGTGAAGAGTTTTTCTATTTTTCTATTTTTTCAAAATCATCTTTGACTTTAAAATTTGAATACTTTATTCCCTTTGGATTTATAAATCAACTTATCTGCCACTATGGAGATATAAAAGAGAAAAAAAGATACTGGCGAGATATGTTGCTTTTTACTATTGATGATAGAGAAACACAAATTCTTATAAAACTAGATTTTGAAACACTCACTATAGAACTTTTTGTATCAAATAAAAGCGATTCTGCAAGGGAAAAAGAGGTTATAAAAACTATTTTTGATGATATTTGTGCATTTTATGGAAATAATGAAAATCATAGAAGTAAACTTCTTCCTAAAATTGAAGAAAACGAAGATGTTGATTTCAGACATATAATACCAATAAACTATCCAGATGAATTGTATATTTCACTAGATAATAGATATTTTGTAAATTTTAATATTTTGGATGATGAAACAAAAACAAAAGAGAGTGTTTTGGCTTATGAAATAAAAGATTTCAAAATCAATAAAACCAATGCAAAATCACTTTTTACAAGAAATTTTGCATATCTTGCAACAAATAACAAAGGACTAAATAAAATGAAAAAGATATTTGTTTCATATTCAAGAAAAGATGCTGATTATAGAGATGCACTAAGACAACACTTAAAGATGTTAACTATTTTTGATATTGCAGATAATTGGGCTTGTGAAGATATAACTATTGGAAAATGGGATGAACAAATCCAAAAAGAACTTCTTGATAGTGATATTGTGATTTATATGTTATCTGCAAATTTCTTTAGCTCATCATATATAAGAGAAAAAGAGGTTTTAGAAGTAATGAAACAAATGAAAGAAAATCCAAATAAAAAAATACTACCTGTAATAGTAAGTGAATTTGTGGGATTAGATAATTTGAAAAAACTAATCCCAAATCCAACTGATGTACAAACTGCAATGCTTGATATATCAAATCATCAATTTTTACCTTATGGTAATGTTTGGAATCATATGATAAATCAAAATGAAGAAAAAATTATATCTTTAGAAGAGCATAGAAAAAATCAAACCCTAAATAGTGCTTTAAAACAAATATGTGATGAGATATTAAAAGTTATATAAAAAGTAGGAATTTTCCTACTTTTTTATTTAGATTTTTTCTCTTTTTCTTTATCTTTAAAATTTAAGTAATACTCAATTTCAGATGGAGTTAAAATCTTGATTGTATTTGTGCTTCCTGGCATTCCAACTGGATAACCAACAGTTGCTACATATAAACCATTTCTATTTAATAATCCCATTTCATCTAAAGATTTAAGCATTTTTTGGAACATTTTAGATGCTTGTGCTTCTTTGATAGTTCCAATTGGTTCAACTCCCCAAACTGCTGTTAGTGCATTTAAAACTTTTTTCTTATGTGTAAATGTATAAATAGGAGTTCTTGGTCTATATCTTGACATTTTTAAAGCTGATTTTCCAGAACTTGTAAGTGCTAAAATACCATTTGCTTTTAAATCATCTGCAAGTTTTGTAACTGTTGCTTGAATAACATCAAACTCATCTAAATATGGGAATTTGTATTGTTTATCATAGTTATAAATACCTTCTGTTTTTGCAATAATATTATGCATTGTATCAACAACATTTATTGGATCTTCTCCAACTGCACTCTCTTCAGAAAGCATTACAACATCAGTTCCATCTAAAACTGCATTTGCAACATCTGAGATTTCAGCACGAGTAGCTCTTTCGTTTTGAGTCATTGATAAAAGCATTTGAGTTGCTGTGATTACTGGAATTCCTTTTAAATTTGCTTTTTTAATTAGCATTTTTTGAATTGTAGGAACATCATAATAAGGAACTTCAATTCCTAAATCTCCCCTTGCAACCATAATTCCATCACTAGCTTCTATAATTTCATCAATATTTTCAACTGCATCAAATTTCTCAATTTTTGCAATTAATTTACCTTTGTAACCATTTAGAAGATTTCTAGCTTTTCTCATATCTTTTGCATTTTGTACAAAAGAAATAGCAAAATAATCAACCTCGTTTTCAACTCCCCAAGCAATATCTATTTCATCTTTTTTTGTAATTACATCAATGTCAATTACAGTATTTGGGAAATTAACACCTTTTCTTGAAGAAAGAATTCCATGATTTTCAATTTTTGCTTTTACTTCATTTCCAATTGCAATAACTTTTGCTCTAATAGTTCCATCATATAAATATATGTATTCATCAATTTTAACTTTGTCTAAAATATCTGGATAATTAATTGATACCACATACTCTTTATCTGCTTTTTTATATCCAAGCATATCATCTTTTAAAAATGTAATTACATCATCTCTATAAAGTTCAAAAGGTTCTTTTAAATCCCCAATTCTTACTTTTGGTCCAGAAATATCTTGTAAAATTCCAACCGTTTTATTTAAGTTTTTCATTGCTGTTCTAATATTATTTAATGTTTCTAAATGATATTCATGACTTCCGTGTGAAAAGTTTAATCTAAACATGTTTGCACCGGCTTTTATAAGCCCTTCAATCATCTCCACGCTATGGCTTGCTGGGCCTAAAGTTGCTAATATTTTTGTTCTTTTTTCCATAGTTTCTCCTTTTTGAGTAATATTAATTATAACATACAATTATTACAAGTCAAGTAACTTTTCTATCTAACAATTATTTCACAATAAAGATGATAAAATCAACAATCTAAAATAAAATATTTAAAGGTTTTATATGAAATTTATTAATTTAAAAACAATTATCTCTTCAATTGCAATCGCTTCATTAATTAGTGGTTGTGCTCAAAAATCAGGAAATGAAACTTATGATAATAATCAAAATGCAATAATTGGTACAACGATAGGAGCACTTGCAGGTATTGTTCTTGGAAATAATATTGGTGGTGGAAATAAAGGAAGAAACAAAGTAATTGGGGCAGTTGCAGGTGCTGCAATTGGTGGAGCAGTTGGTTATAATATGGATAATCAAGCAAAAGAAGTTGCACAAAGTTTAAATACGAATGTAAATAATAGTCCAACGGCTGCCTTAGATCCAAATCAAGATTTAATAGTTTCAAATACTGATAACTATGTAAAAATCATGTTTAGAGATGATATGATGTTTGAAACAAACTCAGAAAATCCAACTTATGCTGCTGGAACTAAAATAGCAAAAATCACAACTGTTTTACAAAAATATCCAAATACTTTAGTTCAAGTTGTAGGTCATACAGATAGTAGAGGAAGCCATGCTTATAACTTAACATTATCTGATAAAAGAGCTACAAATGTTGGGAATATCATAAATAACACAGGTGTTCAAAATCAAATCTTCTCAAAAGGTTGTTCTTTTGATAAACCAATTGCACCAAACACAAGTGATGCAAATATGGGATTAAATAGAAGAGTTGAAGTTTATTTATATCCAAATCAACAATCTGTAATCGATGTTTGTAGATAAAAAGAGAAATCTTTTTATTTACAACACTTTTGATACAATCTTTTTATGATAAAATTTAATGACTACTTTAATGATTGGCTTTATGGTCAAGATGCTTATTATTCAAACTACAAACAAATAGGAAAAGATGGGGATTTTTTCACTTCTGTTTCAACTTCATCTTTTTTTGGTGGATCAATTGCTAAAAAAATAATTGCTTCT
>JAIELU010000151.1 GCA_019752775.1 Campylobacterales bacterium
CTATAAAAGCATTAAAAGAAAAAAGAATTACATCAAAACAAATTGAAGCTACTAGAAGAATAATGGTTCGTAAAATGAAACGTTTAGGATATTTATGGATTAGGATTTTTCCAGATACCCCAGTAACTTCAAAACCTAATGAAATAAGAATTTTTTCAATTTCAATTTTAGGTATTTCTTGACCAATAATGGCATTTATTTTATTTACACTTATATCTAATGTTAATTTTTCTTTATCTTCTACAAAAGTTTCACAACCACCATAAACAGAAGCTCCAAATTTAGAAACTAATATTGAAAGATAATTCATACCATAATCAATATTTGGTTCGCTTCCACGAGAAGCTCTATAATAAACTTCTCCAGTTTTTATTTTTGCATCAAAAACTTTTTTTGATATTAATTCGGGATTAATATATGAAGCTTCGATAATAAAGTTTGTATAATCTGTATCTATATCATTATGCTCAACACAAACTTTACTTAATTGCTCTGTTCCATAAATGTTATCAAATCCTAATTCATCTTTTTTAATATACATAATATTAAGATTTTCACCTTTTATGGTTTTTTCTTTAGGATATCCATTTAAAATTACACCAGTTGAATGAGTTGTATAAGTTAAAATATTTTTTACATCATTATTTTCTTGAAATTTACCAATTATTGCAGTTCTTAGTTTTTGTAAAATATTTAGTCTAAATTCTGAAAAATCAATAACTATAAAAGATAAAGATGAATCAATATATTTATCACATTCTATTTCTAAAAGTTGACCAATACCTAATTTATTGTAATTAATTTTTTTATCACATTCAATTAAGACAATTGAATAAAATGCACTTAATTCTCTTACGATTCCGTTTATACTTAAACAATCACCTCTATTTGCAGTTAATCCAATTTCAATAATGTCATCATTTAGTTTTGAATATTCTTTTAACTCTTTTCCTAAAACTAATTCGCCAATAGAATCATCAAGTTCTAATATTCCATCATTTAATTTGGGAAGTCCAAGTTCGGTTGCAGAACAAATCATTCCATTTGATTCAACACCTCTTAATTTTGCTTCTTTAATGATAAAATTATTTCCTAAATCACATCCTACTGTGGCAACAGGTACAAATTGTCCCGCTTCAACATTTTTTGCACCACAAACTATTTGAACTTGATGTGTTCCTAAATCTACTTGACAGATATTTAATTTATCAGCATCTGGATGTTTAACTTTTTCTAAAACTTTTCCAATTACAACTTTAGGAGCAATTGAGATCTTTTCTAAACTATCAACCTCAAAACCAATAGCATTTAGAGTTTTACAAATTTCATCTGTTGAAATTTTTGAAATATCAATAAATTCTTCTAACCAACTTCTAGTAATTATCATTTGAATTGTCCTAATAATCTTGTATCACTTTCAAATAGTGATCTTAAATCTCCAATATTATGAATTAGCATTGCAAATCTTTCAACTCCTAATCCAAAAGCATATCCTGATTTATTTTCATAACCAACCGCTTTGAATACATTTTCATCTACAATTCCACACCCTAAAACTTCAAGCCATCCTGTTTGTGAACAAACTCTACATCCGTCACCTTTACAAAATACACATGAAATATCAACTTCAGCAGATGGTTCTGTGAATGGGAAAAATGAGGGTCTAAATCTAACTTCAACATCACCAAACATGTGTTGTAAAAATTCAACTAATACATGTTTTAAATTTGCAAATGAAACTTTGTCAGCTTCATCCACAACTAATGCTTCAATTTGATGAAACATTGGAGTATGAGTAATATCAAAATCTCTTCTAAAAACAGTTCCTGGCGCTATCATTCTAATCGGAGTATTTTGAGTTAACATAGTTCTTATTTGAACAGGTGAAGTATGAGTTCTTAATAGAGTGTAATCTTTATTATAAAAAGTGTCTTGCATATCTCTTGCAGGGTGGTATTTAGGAAGATTTAATGCTTCAAAATTATGAAAATCATCTTCAACTAAAGGACCTTCTTCAACTGCAAAATTTAGATTTTGGAAATATCTTATAATTCTATCCATTGTTTCGACAACTGGATGAGTTGCTCCAGATGTTAGCTCATTATTAAATCTTGTTACATCAATTTTTTCATTTTCTAATTTATTATTTAGTGCAACTTTTTCTAAAACTATCTTTTTTGATTCTAGTGCTGTTGTAATTAACTCTTTTTGAGTATTTAAATTTTCTGCAAAAACCTTTTTTTCTTCATTTGGAACACTTTTCATTTTAGCAAATTCTAAAGTTAAGATACCTTTTTTACCTAAAGTATCAATTCTAAGATTTTCTAATTCTTCAAGTGATGTTGCATTGGTTATTTTTTCAATCCACTGTGTCACTTTTTTCTCCCTAAATTTATAAATAATTATCTTGGATTTTAATTATTTGTATCAGTATTTTAGGGATTATACATAAAGATTTATTAGAGTTTGGTTATAATATTTTACTATTTAATTTCAAGGAAAGATAATGTGTATATTCTGTAAGATTGTAAAAGGTGAGATACCAAATCAAACTATTTTAGAGGATGAAAAGTTTTTAGCATTTAATGATATTAATCCTACAAGAAAAATTCATGTATTAATTATTCCAAAGGAACATTATGCTTCTTTTGATGTAATACCTTCTCAAATTATGGCTGAAATGACAAAATTTATTCAAAAAGTAGCTGGTATTTTAGATGTAAAAGAGAGTGGTTATAGATTAATCACAAATGTTGGTGATGATGGTGGACAAGAAGTTCATCATTTACATTTTCACATAATTGGTGGGGAACCAGTTGGCAGATTAGTTAGATAACAAGAAGTTAAAACTTCTTGTTTTATTTAAACTTATTTTTCTAAAAAAGAACCTAAGTTCATAATTTTTTGATATTTATTTTCTAATCTTTTTTCAGGAGTTAACTTTTTTAACTGTTCTAAAGATGATAAAAAATACTCTTTTAAAGCTAAAATAGCTTCCTCCTTTTTTCTATGTGCGCCAATTAAAGGCTCATTTATAACATCATCAATAAGTTTTAACTCTTTTAAATTCTCAGCAGTAATCTTTAATGCATTTGCCGCAGTTTCAACTTTTGCAGGGTCATTCCATAGAATTGCACTACAGCCCTCAGGTGAAATAACAGCATAAACTGAATATCTCATCATTGCTAGTTTATCAGCAACTGAAATAGCTAATGCTCCTCCTGAACCACCCTCACCAATAACGATTGAAATAGTTGGAGTTGTTAAATCAGCAAATTCATATAGGTTTCTAGCAATCGCTTCACTTTGACTTCTTTCCTCAGCCCCAATTCCTGGATATGCACCTGGTGTATCAACTAACATGAGAATCGGAATTTGAAATTTTTCAGCCATTTTTGCAGCTCTTAATGCTTTTCTATATCCCTCAGGACTTGGCATCCCAAAATTTCTGTAAAGTTTATCTTTTGTTCCTCTACCTTTTTGTTCACCAATAACTAGTACTTTTTGAGTTCCTATAAATCCTAAATAACATACTATTGCATGATCATCAACATAGTGTCTGTCTCCATGAATTTCATAGGCATTAGTCAATAAACCATTTATGTAATCTAATGAATAAGGTCTGTCTGGATGACGAGCAAGTTGGAGTTTTTGATAATCACTTAAGTTTTTAAAAGTTTTTTCAACTTCTTTTTCTAGTTTTTTTTCTAAAATATCAACAGCATGTTCATCTGATTTTGTTTTTGCTGTAATTATTTCATCTTCAATTTTTTTGATTTTGTCTTCAAATTCTAAGTAAGTTGCCAATTTTTTCCCTTTAAAAAAAAAGAGATAATCTATAACTATCTCTTTTACACTTAGGTTTTATTTTAATTATTTTACGTATTTTCTAAATATAATAGAACCATTAGTTCCACCAAAACCAAAATTATTGCTCATAACTGTAGTTAAGTTAGCTTTTCTTGCAATATTTGCTACATAATCTAAATCACATTCAGGATCTTGATTATCTATGTTTATTGTTGGAGGAATAATTCCCTCATTTAATGCTTTAATAGTAAAAATTGCTTCAATTGCACCAGCTGCACCTAAACAATGTCCAATTTGACCTTTTGTTGAAGACACTAATGGAATGTCTTTTCCCTCAAATAGCGCTTTAATTGCTGCTGTTTCATTTTTATCACCAACAGGAGTTGATGTTCCATGAGCATTGATATAATCAATTTTTGGATATTCTCCTGTTATATTTTTAACCATTTCAAATGCTGCTTTCATAGCTCTTAATGGACCATCCATCACAGGTGAAGTAATATGATTTGCATCACCTGATTCACCAAATCCAATAATTTCAGCATAAATTTTAGCACCTCTTGCAAGAGCAATTTCTAGATCTTCTACAACAAGAGCACCTGCTCCCTCTCCCATTACAAAACCATCTCTATCAATATCAAATGGTCTTGATGATTTTTTTGGATCATCATTTCTTGTAGATAACGCTTTCATTGCAGCAAACCCTGCAACACCTGCAGCACAAACTGCACTTTCAGCTCCAACAACTAAAACTCTGTCTGCTCCACCAATCATAATAGTTTTTACAGCATCATTTAATGCATGAGTAGACGCAGCACAAGCAGTTACATGGGCTAATGATGGACCTCTTAAATTATGTTCAATAGAAATAAATCCGCTTAACATATTTGCAAGCGATGATGGAATAAAGAAAGGAGAAACTTTTCTTGAACCTTTTGTTTCGCAAACAACAGAGTTCCTTTCTATTGTTGATAAACCACCAATTCCAGAACCTGAAATCATTCCAAATCTATCAGCAATAGAAGCATCAACTTTTTTATTTTCTTGTGTTACGTAACCTGAATCAATCATGGCTTCAAGAGCTGCTTTTATACCTAATTGAATAAATCTATCTGCTTTTTTTACTTCTTTTTTGTCCATTACAGTTGTAGGATCGAAATCTTTTACTTCACCAGCAATTTTTACAGAAAATTCACTTGCATCAAATAGCGTAATAGTGTCAATACCACAAACACCATTTACAACAGCTTCAAAAGAATCTTTTACATTATGTCCTGTAGAATTAATAGTACCTATACCTGTTACAACAACTCTTTTCATTTAAATATGCTCCATGTTTTTATTATTTGAATTATTCAATCTTTTTATAAAAAAACTCAATAGTTAAAATGAATAAATAGAAGATATTAATCTTCTATTTAAAATCCATAAATTACGCGTTATTTTCAATATATTTTATAGCGTCTGCTACAGTTAAGATTTTTTCAGCATCTTCATCAGGGATTTCGATGTCAAATTTTTCTTCTAAAGCCATAACTAGTTCAACTACGTCTAAAGAATCTGCACCTAAATCTTCAATGAATTTTGAATCTTCTTTTACTTCTGCTGGATCGCAATCTAATTGCTCAATAACTACTTCTTTTACGTCATCTAATAATGCCATATTTATTTCCTTTTATAAAATTATGTTCGTATTATAACAAAAAAGTTTTAAAAACTCTTTTAAATTAAAGATTTTAACTTTTTAATAAAAAATTAAACGTACAATCCACCGTTAACTTTTAATATTTCACCCGTAATATATGATGCGTGGTCACTCAATAAAAATGCTACAGCATCAGCTATTTCACTAGGTTGTCCAAATCTTGAAAGAGGAATATTTTTTTCATATTCAGCTTTTACTTCTGCTTTTAATTCATGTGTCATATCTGTTTGAATGAATCCCGGAGTCACTGCATTAAATCTTATATTTCTACTAGCAGCTTCTTTTGCGAATGATTTTGTCATTGCATTTAAGCCACCTTTTGAAGCTGAATAATTTACTTGTCCTGCATTCCCTATTTCTCCAACAATTGATGAAATATTAACAACAGAACCAAATCCTTTTTTACTTCTTGTTTTAAAAAATTCTTTACAACCAATAAACGCTGAAGTTAGATTTGCATTTATTACATCTGTAAAATCTTGCACACTCATTCTTTGAACCAATTTATCTTTAGTAATACCAGCATTATTTACTAGATAAGCTAATTCACCATCAGCGTCAATAATAGTTTTTATGGCTTGTGTGAACTCTTCTTCATTTGTAACATCTGCTTTAATAATTGCAGCTTTCCCACCAGCTTTTTCAATCTCTTCTTTTATAGCTTCTGCAGCTTCTGCTCCACTTCTATAATTAATCCAAACTTTTAGTCCAAAACTTGCAAGAGTTTTTGCAATTTGAGCTCCGATTCCTTTACTTGCACCTGTAATTAATACATTAGAACCTGTAAATTTCATTTATATCCTTTTTAAATTTTTACATTAATTGTTTATTATATCAACACTTTTATAATAAAAGCATTTGAAAATTAAACGCCTCTTTTATTATTCCAAACTCTAATATGTAATCTATCACAATATTTAAAACCATTTTCTATTGCCATATTGATTACTTCTTCGCAATTTTTATTTATTTCATCTGCTGTGTCACCAAGTGGCATAAGATAAACTTCACATTTTGGAATATCTTTTAAAATCTCCTGTATTTCATTGTTTGCATCTTGTAAAAAGTCTTTTCCAATTACAAATTTTAAATATGATTCTTTAGTATTTATTAGGATTTTTGTTATAGTTTCTTTATTTATTCTTTTTTTCAAAGGTTCAAGTGAATTACTAAGTTTTACACTCATTGAAAATAGGATATCTTTTTGATAATCAAATTCAAAATTTAGATTTAAAGATGCATTTGTTTCAATTGTTACTTTATGACCATTTTGAATATAGTGTTTTAAAAGTTTTTGAAACTCTTCTTTATTCCAATATAATAAGGGTTCCCCACCTGTTATTACAATATCGATTTTATAATTATTAGGATATTTAGAAAGTAAAATATCAACTTCATTTACTATTTCTTCATAAGATTTATATTTTGTCCAAGTATCTCTAAACTCTGTATCAACAGCATAATATGAATCACATGCGCACTTTTTGATTCCACTTGGAGTTTCATACTCTACTGCAAAACCCTCACATTTAAAATTGCATTTCCCAAATCTTATAAAAATCGAGGGAGTTCCTACAAGTTTTCCCTCACCTTGAATTGTTGGACCAAAGATTTCATTTATTTCAAGCATAAAATGTACTTCTACTTTTTGGTGTTTCTAAAAATTCAACATGGGAAACTTTGATATTTAATTTATCCATCTTTTTTTGAACAATTTTTAAAAACCATGCAGATAAATTTTCACTTGTTGGAACAAAATCTACAATTACATAACCTTCATAAAGTTCTTTTATATGATTATCTTCATCTTTAAATTTTGTAAGATTTACTAAATAATAACCTTCATCAAAGTTAATTAATTCATTTTTATTAACATTTGGAAGTAAAGTAAAAAATAAAGGGTCATTAATATCTAAAATAAATTTATGATCAAGAACATCATCAATAAATTGTTTAAACCAATTAAGATGTTTAAAATCTGTAACCATTCCATCTTTTAACTCTTTAGCTTCTAAATAAACTAAGATTTTTCCTTGATGTCCATGTAAATGTCTGCATTTTAGACATGAATCTATAGAGAATTCTGGATCTAAAGTTTGTGACCAAACTCTATGACCATAACAAAATTCAAACTCTTTTGATATTTTCCAATGCATTATAAAACCTTATAAGTAATTGGATCAATTTGGTTTGCAATTTTAAATCCATTAAGTCTAAGTCTACAAGAATCACAAATTCCACAAGCTTCATTTTCTTCTTTGTAACAAGACCAAGTATGTTCAAGAGGAACATTTAATTTTTTTGCTTCTAAAACAATTTGAGCCTTTGATAAATGAACTAAAGGTGTAATAATATCAATTCGTGTATCTTCTTTTGTTCCTTGATTTATAGCTTTTTTTATATCTTGTATAAACTCATCTGTACAATCAGGATAACCTGAACTATCTTCTTGTACAACTCCAATATACATAGCAGTTGCTTCTTCTTTTTCTGCGATTGCAGCTGCAATTGATAAAAAAATTCCATTTCTAAATGGAACATAAGTAATAGGAACTCCAGCTTCAATTCCTCCTGTTGGAACATCAATATTTTTATCTGTTAAAGCACTTGCTCCAATTTGTGTAAAAAATGGAATATCAACTTCATATTTTTCTAATATTTTTAAATCATTACAAATATCTCTAAATGCTTTTAATTCTCGCTCTTGAGTTCTTTGTCCATAATTAAAATGAACAGCAATTATTTCATAACCGTCATTTTTTGCCATATATGAAGCTAAGGTAGAATCCATTCCCCCACTTAAAATACATATTGCTTTTTTTGTTTTGATGTTACTCATGTGTTAAAAAGTCCTTTTTTATATGGCTAAAGAATTTCCAATTTATTGGTAATATTTTTATTAAACAATCTTTTTCTAATTTCTCAACTTTTTCATCTATCATAATCATTGAATTACAAAAACTTAAAACGCAAACCATTCCAGCTGATCTTTTTTGAGAAGTTTCAAAATATTCTCCATCAAAGAAACCAGGTATTAAAGTAGTTTTTCCTTTTTTTGTTGAAAAATCTTCTTTCAATTTTCCTAAAATATAATTTGAATAAATATTTTTTGAACCTATAAGTTTTTGAATTAAGATTTTTCCAAACATTTCAAATATTAATGCAGAGGCAAGAGGATTTCCTGGAAGATTTAGAATATATGTATTTTTAATTTTTCCAAAAACAGTCGGTTTCCCTGGTTTTACATTTATCCCATCAAAAAGTGCTTCAAATCCTGATTCATAAAATGCTTCTTTTGTAAAATCAGCATCTCCCACTGAAACACCACCTGATGTTATTATTAAATCTGCATCTAAAGAGTTATTAACTAAAGTTTTTATATCTTCAATTGTATCTTTTGCCTGACCTATAAAAACTACATCGCAACCTAATTCTTTTGCACGACTTATAAAAGTTGGTGTATTAGAATTATAAATTTGAAAAGATTCTATTTTTTCATAATGAAGTTTTAACTCTTCGCCACTTGCAAAAACTACAACTTTAGGTTTTTTATAAACTTTTATATGTGAAATTCCCTGACTTGCAAGTAGGGTGATTTTTGAAAAATTAATGTCATCACCAATATTTATTAAAAGTTCATTTAATTTAATATCTTCACCAATATATCTTATATGTTGAAATTCTTTAACATTTTTTAAAATTTTAATTTTATTATCATTAAGTTCTTCTACATCTTCTTTTGGAATTATAGCTGTTGAATTATCTGGTATTTTTGCGCCAGTCATAATTTTTATACAAGTATTTTTTTCTAATAATTTATTATTGTTATCACCTGCAAAAATAGTATCAATTATTTCTAATTCATTGTCTTTATCTTCATAAATTATTGCATATCCATCCATTGCTGAATTATCAAATTTTGGTAAAAAACTTGTAGCAAAAATATCTTTTGCACATATTCTTCCCGTTGCATTTTCTATTGGGATAATTTCAAAATTTAAATCTAAAGTTAAATTTGAAATGATTTCTATAGCAGTTTGTACATTTATAGCCATATTATTCCTTTTTGTAGTTAAAATAAAAACTTATGACAAGTTAGATATAATACCAAAATTTTTTAAAAGTGAGATAAACAATAATGGAATTAATGCACAGTGCGGTTCAAACGCATATTTATACAATATATTTTTTCTTAGCAATTATGTTATTTAATCTATATTCTGTATATAAAGAAAAAGAGTTTATAGTTTTAGCAAAACGGCTAAAATTTTTGACACCTTTATATCATTCAATTAATGCAGTAGTAATTTATACAGGGACAATAGTGGCTTTTTATGCACAAACTTTTAGTTTTACAATAGCTTTAATGATTCCCGCTTCTATATTTTTATTAGTTATTGAAATAAAAAGATACAAAAAGATGAGGGTTATAAAACATGACCAAATTGAATTACAAAATGAATTTTATATTTATGCAAAAAAGATTTATACGATAGAAATTTCTGTGATTATTGCTGTTTATATTTTAAGTAAGGTATTTTAATGCAATTTACTTATGATGAATTTTGTGGAACAGATATTTTTGAAATTAAAGATGAAGTTTATAATTATTTGATAAAAGCTAGACGACACAAAATTGATGATGAGATTTATTTTAGAAACTTAAAAGATGACAATATTTATTTATATAAAATTAATTCTATTGATAAGAAAAAAGCATATTTGAATTTAGTTTCCAAGGAAGAAAAAATTGTAATTAATGAAAAAAAATTACATCTTGGTTGGTGTGTTGTAGATCCCAAAACAGTAGAAAAGTATATAACTTCATTAAATGAAATAGGAGTAAATAAAATCACATTTATTTATTCTGATTATTCGCAAAAGAACTTTAAAATCAATATCGAGAAGTTAGAGAAAATTTTAATTAACTCTTCAAGCCAATGTGGAAGATCAGATACTATAAAACTTGAAATATCAAAAAGTTTAGTAGATTTTATAAAAGAGAATGGTGATGTTTATTTTTTAGATTTTTCTACAATTTGTATTGATGATAAAAAAGATGAAATTAAAACTTTAGTTATTGGTTGTGAAGGAGGTTTTTCTAAAAATGAGAGAGAAAGATTTAATATTGAAAATATTGTAGGATTTAATTCTAATTTAATACTTCGTTCTGAAACAGCAATAATATCAGCTGGAGCAAAAATACTTTTATAAAAAAGATAAACTTTTAAGTTTATCTTTTTTAATTCTTACCAATTTCTAACTATTGAGTGACAGCTAGAACATGCATTTAACATATCAGAATAAGCATTTGTAGCTTTTATAAATGCTTTATTATCCAAATTAGATTCTAATTCAGTAATATCTAAAGATATTCTTTTTGAAGCATTTTCAGCTACATTTACCATGTGTTTTTTATTGTCAGGCAAATATTGGTTTATAACTTTCGCATCTGAAAAAAGAGCATTTCCTTCTTTCACAAGTTTAGTTCCCTCTTTAATCAAATCAAGGTTATTATTTAAAAAACCTTTTTGAATTTGAGTCATACCTTTTTCCATAGTTGACATTGAGTTTTGCATTACATCATTTGCACTTGCACATACTATAAATAGCGATGCAGCGATTATTAATTTAGATAATTTCATTTATTTTTCCTCTTAATTTGAAAAGATGTTCTAGTGAACATCTCTCCATTTACTTGCTTTCCATAAGAAACCAAAAATTGCAAAGATAACAAGATAGATTAAGAATTTAGGTCCTAACTCTTCTCTTTGAGATTTTTTAGAATCACCAATTTCTTCTAAGTAAGATACAACTTGTTTTTGAGCTTCTTCATTTAATCCAACTCTAGGCATCGCAGTACCTTCAAGATTTTTTTCAGGATCATTAACAAATGTTTCTAAATACTCATGACCTCTTGATCTAATAAATTGAGATAAGTCAGGAGGTAATTTCCCCATATAGTGTTTAATGTCAGCATTTGGTGTAAATGCAGCCATTGTCCCACCTTTCATATCAGCATATTTAATTGAGTGACATCTTTGGCAAGCATCATTGAAAACTTGTTTATTTGTCATCTCTTTTGGTGCAATCGATTTTAAGTAAGCAACCATATCAGCTACTTCTTGTGGTTGCAACCAATCATAAGCAGGCATTGGATGAACTCTACCTTCAACAAATTTATGAGAAACTTTTGAAGCTTTAGCAGGATTTTTAATAAATGCTGCTAAATAATCTGCATTATAAAGTTTTCCAGCACTACTTAAATCAGGAGGAGTTACTCCATAAGCAGCAGCAGAACTTGCATTATCCATAACAGGTGGGAATCCTTTTGCTTCAATTGAGTGACAAGCTGTACAGTTTGATGTAACTAAAGTTTCACCATTTGCTGCATCACCTTGTAATGCTTTAATATCTTTAATATCTTCTTGAACATCAGAAAATGTAAAATCAGCAGGAGCAACATGAGGGTGCATTTGAGAGTGAGCAAATGGCTCAACTCCCCAGTATGTAATTAGCGTTAAAGCAACTACTACTGCTAATATTTTTAATTCTCTCATAGTGATCCCCTTTTCTTAGCATCAATTTTAGTAACAATTGGAAGTATAACAAATAATAATATAAATGAAACAGCTGCAAAGAATCCAACCCATGCATTAGCACCTGTTGGTGGTAATTTACCATAAACAGTTAATACAATTAAGTCAATCATTAAAATCCAGAACCATACAAAGAAAACTGGTCTTCTATGTGCTGGTAGAATTTTTGGATCTCTATCTAACCAAGGTAATAATAAGAAAATAACATTTGCAAATGCAAAAGCGATTAATCCAATATTAAATGCTTTAAATCCAAATATATCGAAGAAGAATCCTCTTAATACTTCGTATGACCATAAGAAATACCACTCAGGATAAATGTGAGCCGGTGTAACCATATTATTTGCAGGATCAAAGTTTACAGGGTCCATTGCAAAATCATAATGGAAGAATACTAAGTAGAAATAGAAAATTAAGAATACACCAAGTACTGCTAAATCTTTAGAGATAAATACAGGCCAGAAAGGAATAACTTTTGACTCTTTTTTATTTCCAGCTAAATATTTTTCAGCTTCAGTATCAAAATCAAATTCATCAGAATTTTGATTATTAACATGAGGAATTCTAAGAGTATAGAAGTGTAAAGCAATAATTCCCATAATTGTAATTGGTAATAAGAATACATGTAACATAAAGAATCTTGTTAAAGTAGCATCAGCCACATTAAAATCCCCTCTAATCCATACAACTAAAGCATCTCCAATAACAGGAACTCCACCAAATAAGTTAGTAATAACCATTGCAGCCCAGTAAGACATTTGTCCCCATGGTAACATATATCCAGAGAATCCAGCAGCACTGAATGTCATAAATAATAACATACCAGAAATCCAAATCATTTCTCTACCTTGTTTGTAAGAACCATAATAAATTCCTGTAAACATGTGTATATAAATAACTAAGAAAACAACTGATGCTGCAACTCCATGAATATGTCTGAATAACCAACCAAATGCAACTTCTTGCATAATTGTGTAGTTAACAGAGTCAAATGCTAAGTTAATATCTGGTTTGTAATACATCATTAAGAAGATTCCAGAAATAATTAAAATACCAAATGTAGTAGCTAATAATACACCCATTGCCCATAAGAAGTTAATATCTTTTGGAATCCAATATTCAGTCATCATTACTTTGTTGAAAGTAGTTAGATTTAATCTTTGATCTAACCATTCACCAACAGAGTTAGCTTTTTCAAATTTTGCCATTAATTACTCCTTACGCTTTCATCGCTGCTGCGATTGCTTGGTGTTCAGGACCATCTTCACCTAAAGTGATAACAGTTCCTTTTAAACTAAATGGTGGTAAATCAAGTGGTCTTGGTGGTGGTCCAAAAGTTTGTTTAGCACTTGTATTGTACTCTCCTCCATGACATGCACATTTCCATTTATCTTTAGCCCATGCTGGGATACATCCTAAATGTGTACATAGTCCAATTGCAATAATGTATCTATCTTCTCCGATATGTAAATCTCTTGAAGATTGTTCCATTTCAGGAGTTTTTTTAAGTACGAATATTGGTTTCCCTCTCCATACAAAAGTCTCAGGTTCTCCAGCTTTAACTGGAGCTAGGTCAACAGTTGTGAATCCACCAGCAAGTACACTTGGAAGTGGATCCCAAGCTTGTTTCATACCAACAAGTGACGCGGCACCACCAACTGCAGCAACTGCAGCAAATGAGTAACCAATAAAATCTCGTCTATTTGTTTCTTTAGACATATTTGGCTTCCTTTTTTTAAATTTAGAATTCCATGATTATATTATCAAATTACTTAAAAAGTTTTG
>JAIELU010000051.1 GCA_019752775.1 Campylobacterales bacterium
TTCTATTTCAAATAAATCTTGTAAAAATTGATGTGCAATTTCTAAATTTTCATCACTAACGTCAAAACCATTTATCCAAATTCTTTCATTAAATTTTAGAATATGAGGTGAACTATAATGTAAAACTTTGAATTCTTTTTTATGTAAATAATGCGCTAAAAATCTGCCAGTACTTCCTTTGCCATTAGTTCCAACAATATGAATAACAAAAGGGAGTTTTATTTTTTTTGATAGTTTATCCCAAGAAGATTTCACAACTGTAAAATCTATCTTGTCATAATAAAGAGTTTTATATTTCAAAAACTCTTCTAAGTTTGCTTTTTTAAAATCTACTAACATCTATTTTTTAAATGAAGCTACTGCAATTTTTGATAGTACTTCCTCAACAGCTTTATCTGAAGCTTTTTGAATAGCATTATATCTTTGAGAATCATTTATTGAGGTACCATTATCTATAGAAAAATTATAATCTCCATCAACTGTAAATGATTTTCTTTTATTATCACTTTTCTTAAAATAAGAAACATTAATAACTACAACTGCTCTGTATAATTTATTATACCCTGATTCATCATATTGTAAAGTTTGCATACTAACACTATTTACAACAACATTCATAACAGTATCTGCTAATGATTCTTTTTCTACAAGATCAGCATCTAATTTTTGTATTAATAACTTATTTATTTCATCTTTAATTAAAACAGAGTTTTGTGGATCTTCTAAGTCAATAGTAACTTTTAGAAATACTTTTCCTGAAATTTCTTCTTTTGCATAATAAGTTGAAGGTTTGTATCCACAACCTAATATTGAAAATGAAATAGTAAAAGTAAAAAGCACAAATAGCACTTTTTTTAAAATATTCATAATGCTTTTATCCTTTTATTACAAAGTTCACAAGTTTATTTGGAACAACAATCTCTTTAACTAATTCACTATTCCCTAACCATTTAGCTGCTGCTATTTTTGCAAGTGATAAAATTTCTTCTTTTGAAGTATCTGGTATTACTTCGATTTCACATCTTTTTTTACCATTTACAGTAACTGCTAAAATTATAGAATCAAAAGTGAAAACTTCTTCTTTTACAATAAGTTCTTTGTTGAAATTCTCAAGATTAAATAACTGATTTGATAATTCCCAACAAGCATGAGGAATTATTGGTTCTAAAATATTAGTTAAAATATAATAACCCTCAGCCCAAACTGCTTCATTTTTTTGAGCTTGTAAAGCATTTAAAGCTTCCATACAAGAAGCTATTAAAGTATTAAAAGTATAAGTTTTATTAAATACTTCATTTGATTTAATTAAAGCATCATAAACTTTTTTTCTAGCTTCTTTTTCATCTTTATTTAAAGACGAATGTTCAATTTTTGCAAAATTTTCTAAACCACTTGTTGTAACATTAGCAGCTCTTTCATAGAATTTTTTAATAAATCTATATGCTCCATCAACAGCACTATCATTCCATTCAAGCTCTTTTGTAGGTGGTGCTGCAAACATCATAAACAGTCTTGCAGTATCCGCACCATATTTTTCAACAATCAAATCAGGATCAACAACATTTCCTTTAGATTTTGACATTTTTGCTCCATCTTTTAAAACCATACCTTGAGTAAGTAGTTTTTTAAATGGTTCTCTTGAATTTGTATAACCTAAATCATTCAATACTTTTGTGAAAAATCTTGCATATAAAAGGTGTAAAATTGCATGTTCAATTCCACCAATATATTGGTCAACATCCATCCAATAATCACTGTCAGATTTTGAAATACCAACTTCATTCCATGATTTTGGATTTGTTGCATATCTTAAAAAATACCAAGATGATTGAACAAAAGTATCTAAAGTATCTGTTTCTCTAAGTGCTGGTTTTCCACATTTTGGACAAGTACAATGTTTCCAAGTTGGGTGATTATCAAGTGGATTTCCCTCACCTGTAATTTCAACATCATCAGGTAAGGCAATAGGAAGATTTTCAGTTTTTTCAGGAACTAAACCACAAGAGTCACAATGAACAAAAGGAATTGGCGCTCCCCAATATCTTTGTCTTGAAACTCCCCAATCTCTTAGTTTGAAATTAACTTGTTTTGCACCTAAAGAGTTTTGCTCAAAATGATAAATAATTGCTTTTTTTGCTTTTATATTTGATAAGCCTGTAAATCCTTCACTATCAATTAAAGTACCTTCATTTGTATATGCTTCTGTTTGTTTTGCAATTACTCCATCAATGCCAACAATTACTTGTTTAATTGGTAAATCATATTTTTTTGCAAATTCAAAATCTCTTTGGTCATGGGCAGGAACTGCCATAACAGCACCACCACCATAAGATGCTAAAACAAAATTAGCTACCCAAACAGGAACTTTTGCACCTGTTAAAGGATGCATTACATCAATTTCTAAAGAAACACCTTCTTTTTCTTGAGTTGCTCTATCTCTTTCTGTAATTTTTTGCATCTCTTTGATTGCTTTTATTTTATTTTCAGGTAAAAGCTTATTCTCAAGCATATATTTTACAATTGGATGTTCAGGTGCAAGTGCTGAATATGAAACTCCATAAATAGTATCAGGTCTTGTTGTAAATACAGTATATTTAGAAAATTGTCTCTCTAGTTTTGCTTTTGAGTCTTTTGATAATTCAAATTTAAACTCTAAACCTTCACTTCTTCCTATCCAATTTTCTTGCATAGTTAAAACTTGGCTTGGCCAATCATTTTTGAGTAATTCTAAATCGTCAAGTAATTCCTGAGCATATTTTGTAATTCCAACATAATATCCTGGCATCTCTTTTTGTTTAACTTCATTATCACATCTCCAACAACAACCATCTTCAACTTGCTCATTTGCTAAAACAGTATGACACTCTTCACACCAGTTTACAACTGAAGATTTTCTATAAATAACTCCTGCTTCATACATTTTGATAACAAACTCTTGTTCCCATTTTGTATAAAGTTCATCAGAAGTTGCAAATTCTCTTGTTTGTGAAAAAGATAAACCTAAGGCTTTTAACTCATCTCTCATATAATCAATATTTTCATAAGTCCATTTTTTTGGATGTAGTTTGTGTTTTATTGCTGCATTTTCTGCTGGCATTCCAAAACTATCCCAACCAATTGGATGTAAAACATTAAAATCAGATTTTCTAAAATGTCTAGCAAAAGCATCTCCTAGACAATAGTTTCTTACATGTCCCATGTGAATTCTTCCACTTGGGTATGGGAACATACTTAAAATATATTTTTTTTCTTTTGTTTGATCATCACTTGGCTCAAAAGATTGGTTTTCACTCCAAAAATTTTGCCATTTTTTCTCAATCTCTTTTGAAATATATTCCATTAAAACTCATCCTTATTTTGACTTTTTGAACTTTCTATTAAAGCTAAAGCAATAGAAAACACATTAGCAACAACTGCGCCAATTGCTAAAGAAATAGCCAAAGGTAAATCATTTGAAAATGTAAGTACCATAAATGCAGGAATTAAATGTAAATCAGCAACCAACGAACTAGCTAATAATTCAGCGGCAAGTAGGTTTTTAACTCCAAGTTTTAATATTGTAGAGATTACATTAACTCCAGCTGCGATAAATAGTGCGATAGCATTTGGCTCATATAAGAAACCAGCAGTTGTAGTTAGAGACATTAGTGAAAAGAAAATATAGGTTACTTTACCCCAATCCATTTTTATCCTTTTATAATTTTTGCTTTTGTTAAGGCTACTATTTTAGCTAAAGAATGATAAATAATTGCTTTTTGTGGTTCTTTGGAATATTTATCTAATCCTATTTTCTTCTTGTGTTTTGTCTTATTGAGACAATTAATTGATAGATTAGATATGCAATTGTAATTTTATAAAGCAATATTCCAAATGTCAATTCTTCTTTCCCTGTCATTATTGAAAATGGATTAATTGTATTTGAAAAAATATTTAATGTACAATCTTTTGTAAAAACTGCATACAGAATATAATAAATTGAACTGCAAATTATGTAATAAATCTTTTTTGTATTTGATATATTATATTAATGAAAAAAACTATTACTGTGACAATAAATGATAAAATAATTTTTTCTGTTAATTGAGAAATATTTGAATCTATTATTTTTATAAAAGATGTGATAAATGTTAATGAGATAATCCAAAATAGCACTAAAAGCCAATCTTGAGAATGGTTTGAAACTAATCCATGAATTTTAAAAACTATCCATTCAAAAAAATCTTTTTTAGGACTTAACTCATTTTCTCTTTCTTTCATTTCTAAAGCATAAAATTTATTTGCTTCTATTATGTTGTTTTGTTGTTCAAAAGAGTCTTTTATTATTCTTGCTGTTTCACGGTTTGCCACATTTGCTTCTACTTTTAGAAATTTTGTTTTATCTTTAAAAATTGCATCTTCTAAATTTAATTCTTTTTCAAAATTTGAATTCTTGAAAATTGCTAATTTTTCAAATGTTGTGTATTCAAAATTGATATTTTCTTTAAATACAGTTTTTGTAAAAACTGCATTATCATTAAATTTTAAAAAACCAAAATATACATTATTATCAAAAGTACAATTATTTAATTCAAATCTTCCATTAACTTTCATACTAGAAAAATATATATCTTTTGCTTCTGTTATATTATTAAATTCTAAATAGTTAAATTCTGTCGCTGTTAAATCTATATTATTAAATTGGCAATCTTGAAATAAAATATTTGAATTAAAAATCATGCCGTTTAAATCTATATTATTGAATTGACACTCATAAAAACTTATTTGAGAATAATTTTTATTTAATAATTCTTCAAAATTTTCTTTATATACACATGGAAATATAAAATTTGAAATTTTGATTGATTTTTTATTATTACTATTTATATATCTACTAAATTCTTTCCAAAATTCTTCAATATTTTTGTTCTTATCTTCAGAATGTAAAATACATTTTCCACTATTTTCATAAATATCTAAATCACAATTTTCTTAAGCGCATTTACACATAAATCTCTTTTATTGATTATTTTAAATAAGATTATACATTTCTTATTCTTTGAGGATTCTACTTTTCTTTTTAGTAAAGAAAAGTTAGCAAAAGAAAAGCGTTCGAAGGATTCAAAATAGCTAAAAAATCTATACAAATTCTAAAATTTGAAAACTTGACTCCGTTCCTCCGTCTTCAAACAGTTCAAATTTCTTTACGAATTTATATAGATTTTTCTTAACGCTATTTTGAAAATGCTCACATTTTGTACGCCAATATTTCTTTCTTTAATAGAGAAAAAAATTGTTGAAATTTTAAAAGTATGGATGAGCAGAAATTTGTATCCATTTGTATTTTGGGATTAGATTTTTTGATTGAGGAGCGTTAAGAAATTTAAACTGTTTGAGACGGAGGTACGGAGTCGAGTTTTTAAATTTTAGTGACGATTGAAAAAAATCCCCAAAAGTATAATTCTCGATACGCTTTTCTTTTTGCTTACTTTTTCTTTACTAAAAAGAAAAAGTAAGAAGCATCACCACAAACAAATCCAAAAGTCCAAATAAAAGATATACAAATAAAAAAAGGAGAGAGTCAAAAAAACTCTCTCCCTTATAAAAACATAAATATATTTATAAACTATCTAATATTAAAGTGTACCTTGTTCAAACATAGCCCTATTTTTAGCTTTTTCTTTTTGAACTCTAATTTTCTCAACCTCTTTTGCACGATAATTTGCAATTGAAAATCTAAAATTAACTAAGAAAGATGAAGCAACGAAGATAGAAGAATATGTACCTACGATTACTCCAACTAACATAGTAAATGCAAATCCATTTATTATTTCTCCACCAATTAAATAAAGTGTTAAAACTGTGAAAAATACTGTTAATGATGTTAACACTGTTCTTGGTAAAGTTCTACTAACTGAATCATCAATTAATTTCTCTAGATCATCTTCTTTTGTAGTTTGAATAACTTCTCTGATTCTATCAAAAATAATAATTGTATCATTTAAAGAATATCCTAAAAGTGTCAAAATTGCTGCTAATATATCTAGATTTACTTCTACATTAAATAAAGAAACTGCACCAATTGCGATAATAACATCATGAACTAATGCAAGTAAAGAAACAAGCGCAAATTTCCAGTTAAATCTAAAAGATACATAAATAATGATTCCAATAAAAGATAAAAGAAGTGACATTAAACCTTTTTCAGCAAGTTCACCACCAACTTTTGCACCAACCATATCAACTCTTCTAACTTCAAAATTACCAGTATTTGCTAAAGTTGTTTTTAGTTCTTCACCAATATCATTACCTAAACTACTATTACTACCTGTAATTCTAATAATTATCTCTTGATCACTTCCAAATTTAGTAATTGCTGCATTTGAATGGCTAGTCTCTTTTAAAATATTTCTAATATCAGAAATTGGGGCTTCTTTATCATATTTTATTTGAATTACTGTTCCACCTGCAAAATCAATACCAAAATTTAATCCCTTAGTAAAAAGAGAAAATAGTGAAATAATTATTAATATTGCAGAAACCGCCGTAAGTGGTATTCTCTTTGCCATAAATCCATAAGTTTTATTTGTTTTAAAAATTTCCATTATTTAGCTCCAAACCACGTATATGTATTTTTTGTTTTAATACCTCTTGCAAGTAATGCCTGATAAATACCGTGTGTTCCTAAAATTCCAGTTACCATTGAAGTAATAATTCCAATAGATATTGTCACAGCAAATCCTTTTATTGGACCTGTTCCATAAACATATAAAACAACTGCCACTAATAAAGTAGTAACATTAGAGTCAACAATTGCTCTCATTGCATTTAAATATCCATCTTCTATTGCTTTTTGAATTGATGCACCTTCTCTTAATATTTCTCTAATTCTTTCGATTATAATAATATTCGCATCAACCGCCATACCTATTGTTAAAAGAATTCCTGCCATTCCAGGAAGGGTCAATGTCGCTCCAAACATTGCCATTATTGCAATTATTAAAAAAACATTTGCAATTAATGCAACATTTGCAACAATTCCAGCACCTTTATAATAAACAATCATAAATCCAAAAACCAACAAAAACCCTGATACTAAAGCAATTGATGAAGCTCTAATTGAATCAGCTCCTAAAGATGGTCCAACACTTCTTTTTTCAAGTAAAGTAACAGTAGCAGGTAATGCACCACTTCTTAAAGCAATTGCAACATTTCCAGCTTCTGCAACTGTAAATCCACCTGATATTTGTCCACTTCCACCACCAATTCTCTCTCTAATATTTGGCGCTGAATAAACTTTCCCATCTAAAACTACTGCTAATCTTTTCCCAATATTTTTAGAAGTAAATTCTCCAAAAATTCTAGCACCTGTTGAATTTAATGTAAAATTGATAATTGCTTGGTTTGATTTATCAAATGCAACTTGGGCATCAATTACTTGAGAACCATTTAAAATTGGAATTTCTTTTACGAGATATCTTAAATTTGGATTTTTTGTATCTTCAAGAATAATATCCCCATAAGAAGAAGCTTGTGAATTTGTCATGTTATTAACTTGGTCATTTTTTTCTTCGTCAATTGCCATTAATTCAAGATTTGCAGGTTTAGAAATAAGCTCTCTTGCGCCTTTTTCCTCTTCTGCTGTTTTAATCCCTGGTAATTCTACGACTATATCACTTTCACCTTGTCTTATAACATTAGGTTCAGATAATCCAAATTGATCAAGTCTATTTCTAATTGTTTCAACAGCTTGTGCAACTGCTAAATCTTTAGTTTTGACAATATCTTCTGGTGTTAATTTTATAGTATATTCTAAACCAGTTTTTGTAATAGCTAGTCCTTTTATACCACTTAACATTGTATCAATTTTTGATATTTCATCTGCATCTAATACACTAAATGAAACATTATCTTCATTTATTAACAATCCGTCGATTAACAACTCTTCATCATCTGAAAAATATTTTACGGTTGTTGCTATTGATTTAATTTTTGAACCCACTGCTTCGTGTGTATTAACACCTAAAAGCATATGTAATCCACCTTGTAAATCAAGTCCTAATGCTATTTTTTTTCCTGTATTTGTTTGTAATAAAGATGGAATTGAGAAAACAACACCAAAAATAATACATAGCAGTAATATTATAAATCTATAATTAAAGATTTTCAATTTTTTTCCTTAGTTTAGGTTTTAAATTTGAAGTAAATAAGATATGTAAAAATTACATATCTTATAGATTTTGAAGAGAATTATTCTACTAAAAGTTTAGCAACAAACTCTTTGATAAGTTTCATTTCAGTATTATCACTGTTTTTTACTACAAAATAAGTATCTTCTACTTTTGCAACCTCTACAATTAAGCCACCATTTGTTACAATTTTGTCACCTTTTTTCAAATTAGCAACCATTTCTTTATGAGCTTTCGCTTGTTTTTGTTGTGGTCGGATAATTAAAAAGTAAAAAATTGCAAATAATGCAACTAGAGGTAGCAATGAGCTTATTAAATCTGTATTCATCAAATTTCCTTTTAAGAAGTAGTTTATTATGTTTTTACTAAAACGCGATTATTCTAACAAAAACTTCATAATAAAAGGCTTCATCAGCTCAATTTTATTAAGTTCTTTTATTTATTT
This sequence comes from Campylobacterales bacterium, assembly GCA_019752775.1. Lineage (GTDB taxonomy): Bacteria > Campylobacterota > Campylobacteria > Campylobacterales > Arcobacteraceae > Aliarcobacter. Next base: position 8,611 of record JAIELU010000051.1, read on the forward strand.
GAGTTATTTCAATATAGAAATCAAACTTTTAAATACAATTGTAGCACTATTGGCTTTGTATTTTTTATTAATTATTCCTAAAAAAGCCCTATTTATTAGTGGATTTATGACAGGAGTTTTATGGTGTTGGTGGATGGCTGTTAGTTTACAATACTATGATTTGGTATATCTAACTCCTGTTATTTTAATCTGCATTGGAATTGTATTTGGAGTAATTTTTTACTTTTTTGCTTTATTTGATAGATTAACATTTAGAATATTAACTATTTTTGCTTTTACTTTTTTTGCTCCTTTTGGTTTTAATTGGATGAAATTTGAACTTATTTTTATTGATTCTTATATTGGCATTGATAAACTGAGTTTTATTTTAGTTCTAATTTCATTTTATTTTATTATAAAACTAAAAAGATTCAAAATTCTGGGAATTATTCCTCTTTTATTTGCTTTATCTTTCCCAAAAGGTCATTATATTCAAAACCCTAATGCTAAAATTTATATGCCACAAATGAATGTAAATCAAAGCCTAAGATGGGATAAACAATATAAACCAACCCTTGAACAACAAAATTTTGATGAAATAAATTATGCAATAAGTCAAAATAAAGATTTAGTAGTTTTACCAGAAACAGCATTTACAACACCACTAAATAGAAATGAAATTTTATTTCAAAAACTAAAAGAATTATCTACTAAAATTGATATTATAACCGGTGCAATTTATATAGAAAATGACCAAATTTACAATGCTTCTTATCATTTTAGTAATGGCGTTGTACAAATTGCTAAAAAAGTTGTTTTAGTTCCCTTTGGAGAAGAAATTCCTTTCCCAAAATTTTTAGTTGATTTTATTAATGATATTTTTTATAATGGTGCACAAGATTACTCAAAAGCTAGTGAACCAACTGATTTTATGATAAAAGGTGAGAAATTTAGAAATGCAATTTGTTACGAAGCAACAACAGATAAAATATTTGAAAATTTAGGTGATACAGAATATATGATTGCAATATCAAATAATGCTTGGTTTATTCCATCAATTGAACCAACATTACAGCATTTGTTACTTAAATATTACTCTAAAAAATATGATGTAAATATATATCATATTGCAAATGGAAGCCAAAATAGAATCTACCGTCCATAAAAGATTAAAGAAAATTTTCTTTAATCTTTTAAAAATAGTAAAAAATCCCAGCTTTTACTCTTTCTTTATCTTTTTTATATAAATCATCATTTATATATTTTATATTTAATGCAAGATTTCGATCTATTTTATAAGTTGTAAATATTTCAACTTCATTGTTTTCAAGGCTTTTATTATATTTATCATAAGAATATTTAATTCCTAGTTTTATATCCTTGAATTGATTTATTATAAATCCAACAGAGGTTCCAACTGAATACAATTGCTCACTATTTTTATAATAAAGATTTGAACCAACCATAGTATAAATAAAATTCTTTTCATTTCCAAAGGTAAAACCTGTTTCTGGTTTGATTTTTAAATAATCACTTTGGTCTTTAAAATGTTCATATCCTAAATCTATTCCCCAAGAAAATGGCTTAAAAATCATATCTTGTTGGGCTAATGACTTTATTTTCAAAAGTGTAAATTTATCTAATTTAATATTTTCATCTTTTGTTTTTTTAATATTTAAATCAAAAAAATCAATATAAGCACCCTCTAAATAACCATCACTTATGTCATAAATATCCGTATAAACTGGTTTTAGTCCTAATTCAAAACTATCAGTTGAATCATAAAAAAATGATACTTTAGCAGAATCATGTGAATCTAAAGGATTAAATGGAGTTTTTATATCATAAAAAGAAGCTTTAGAATAAGAACTTCTTTCTTTTAATAATTGCAAATATTTATTTAAATACTCTTTTTTGTCATATTCATTATTTGCTCGTTGGTATTGTAAATACAAAATTTTGAAATCCAAATAAGATATTTTATCATCAGTAATTAATGAATCATTTAAAGATTTATCCTCGTTTATAAAAGCTTTTAAATAATCTTTATTTTCTATTTTCTTTTCTAAAATATTTTTCATTTTTCCCATATTTGAATAACGAAATCTTGAATCTTTAACTAAATTATATGATTTTAATATTTTAATAGAATCAAGAGGAACTGTTTTAAAAGTAAAATGACTAACCAAATCTAAATCATTTCTAGCAACTTCCAATAACCACAAAATATTATAAGAACAATTTTCTTTAAAAAAGAAATAATCAGAATAAGAATCTTTTAATTCAAAGGCATGTAAAACTAATCTATCTATTTGCTCTTGAGTTAAATCTAAATCATATTCCCAAATATCTCTTTGTTCTAAATTATTATATTCTTTGATTTTTTCATAATATGGCAAAATTGAATATCTTCCTTCATATTCTCCAAATAAACCTTTATAAGCAAAAATAAACCCATTTGTATCATCTGTTTTTGCGGCAAAATTTATTGCATTTGATATTAAAGGAGTTTCTTCATTTGAAGAAACTCTTAAAAAAGTATGTCCATACATTGAAGCTGGTGAATTTATATGAGCTGTTGGGAAAACCATTGTCACATATTTTGCATCAATAGAAGAAATATATTCATCCAATTGAGCACAAGGATAAGTAACAATATCTTTTTCTAAAGATGGGATATTTTCTTTTAGCCATTTAACTCTTAAGGGAAACCTACATAAAACATTATTTTTCCCATTTTTTAATGAGTTTATAGTTTCAAATAACTCTTTTTTTAAATCTGTTTTACCATCTTTTGATATAAAAAAGTTATGTGAATCTATTTCACTTTTACCATTTGTATAATGCAATAATTTTGACCAATATGGATTTTCATAAAGTTTGGTCTGTTCAATAAAAGAGTTTGTGGTTGAAGAGGAAAAACAAAGAGTAGAAAATAGAAAAGTAAGTAAAAAATACTTACTTTTTCTATTAAAAAAATTACATATATTTAGCAATTGAATCAATAACAGTAGCTGAAGTTACATTTTCACTTGTGTAAATATTTGAAAAATTTGCTTGTAATTTAGTAGAAAATTCAGGTGTATTTTCTACATTCATAAGTTTTGCAACAGTTGATAAGGTTTCACCTTTTCCTAATGAAATATCCATTGCTAATTCATCCATATTTTCAGAAACAAATCTAATTAATTTTTCATTTGATACGAAATTATTAGGTTTAGAACAATTTGATGTACCAGTAGTGATCCCAAAAGTTTGACTTCCTGTAACATTAGATGATACCGCCATTACTTGAAGTGCAGTTGTACTTTGATCTCTCATAATAATAGAACCTAATCCACAACCCGTATTATCATTTGCATAAATTGATATTGATAAACCCAATGCAGCGATTAAAACAATAATCTTTTTCATATTATCTCCTTTTGAATTTGAATTTATTTTATTGTTTTTATTTAAAATTTAGCTTAAATAAATTACTTTAATATCTTTCAATAATTTTTTTTATGATTATTTCTTTTTCTAAATGAAAATCTAACTGTAAATCAAAAGCAAATTCTAAAATTTCTTTAAATTTATTACTTGGTTTAAATCCGAGTTTTATTAAATCTCTTCCTTGAATTATTGGTTTGATTGGCTCATTATGAATATCTAACTCTTTTGCTTTAGCCAAAAGCCAAGAGGTTGCTTTTGGGCATTTTTCTTTATCTTTTATGGTTCTTCCTAAACAATCAGCCAAACAAACTAAACATAAATCTTCTATATTTACTTTTAAAGATAATCTTTTAATTGCTTTTAATGATGACTCTGCTAAATAAAGTTGAAAAGGAACTAAATGATTTTTTACTAAGGAACAAACTATTTCTATAAATTTCTTTTCATTTGTGAGTTTTGATAAAAAACTAATTGTTGGTTCTATTCCTAAATTTTCATGTTTAAAAGAAGTTATTTTCCCATTTATTACTTTTGTACAAAATGGTTTTCCAAAATCATGGCAAAGAATCCCATAAAATAAATATAATTTTTTATATTCATCTTCTATTTTTTCTTCTTTTAATATTCTAGCCATTTCATCAAGACACATCATTGTATGAATCCAAACATCTCCCTCAGGATGATATTCAGGCTCTTGAATACAATTTATTAAAAGTTCTAACTCAGAAAAATATTTTAGAACTCCTAATTCTCTCATTAATTCAAAAGCAATTGAGGGTTTTGATGATTTTAAAAAAAGTTTTTTGAACTCTTCATAAATTCTCTCTTTTGGTAAATATTCTAACTCATTTTTAAAAACCATTTGTTTACAAAGTTCTTTTGTTTTTTCTTCTATTTTAAAATCAAATCTTGAAGCAAAACCAACAGCTCGATAAACTCTCAAAGAATCTTCTATAAAAGTTTTGTCATCTATATGTTTTATAGTTCTGTTTTTTAAGTCTTTTATTCCATCAAAGGGGTCTAAAAACTCTTTTGTAGAAAAATTATACCCTATTGCATTTATAGTAAAATCTCTTCTTAAAGCTGCTTCTTTAAAGCTTAAATTTGCATTTGTTATTATTTCAAAATCTTGATGAGTATTCCCAACTTTTTTTTCAGTTCGTGGAAGTGCAAAATCAAAATCATATTCATTAACTCTTAAAGTTAAAACTCCAAATGATTTTCCAACAAGTTTAACAGAACCGTATTTTTGTAAGCAATTTTGAATAATTTCAAGAGAGTTTATTCCAAAGATTTCAATATCATAATCTTTGATTGGAATATTTAAAAAGTGGTCACGAACACTTCCACCTACTAAAATTGGAGTTGCTCCAATTTTTTGTAGATCTTTTAAAATATCTTCTAAGATAGATGGTATTTTAAATTTTGTTATAGTGGTGTACATCTTGTTGAGGATACGGAATAGAAATTCCTTCTTTATCAAATGTAATTTTGATTGTTTCAGTTAAAGCAAATTTTACATCCCAATAATCAGGTGTATTAACCCAAGCACGAACTACAAAATTTACAGAATAATCAGCAAGTTCAGAAACTGCAACAGTAATTCCTTTTTCAATTAAAACTTTTTCATTTGAAGTTATGATTGTATTTAAAACATCTTTTACTTTTCGTGGTTCTAAACCGATCCATTAAATTGCAATTTTGAAGTGTGTCGTATTAAGTTGTTAAATTTTGTACAGAAATGGGTCGATATTCGCGTGAACCGGACAACC
>JAIELU010000225.1 GCA_019752775.1 Campylobacterales bacterium
TCAATATTTAACCTTCCATCTTCTTCTCTTCCATGAAACAGATTTACATTTCCCAAAAAGTTTATAACAAACTCATTTGCAGGATTATGAAATACCTCTTCAGGAGTTCCTATTTGCTCTATTTTCCCTTTACTTATAACTACAATTCTATCTGCAACTTCTAAAGCTTCTTCTTGGTCGTGAGTTACCAAAACAGTTGTAATTCCTAATTCTTCCTGAAGTTCTTTTAACCATTTTCTTAAATCTGCTCGCACTTTTGCATCTAAAGCACCAAATGGTTCATCTAAAAGTAAAACTTTTGGCTCAACTGCTAGAGCCCTTGCAAGGGCAACTCTTTGTCGCTGACCACCTGAGAGTTGCCAAGGAAATCTGTTTGCGAATCCATCAAGTTGGATAAGGTTTAAAAGTTTTGTAACTTTTTTATTTATCTCATCATTTGATAATCTTTGTTTTTTTGGTTTTACTCTTAATCCAAAGGCAATATTTTCAAAAACTGTCATATGTTTAAAAAGGGCATAATGTTGAAATACAAATCCAATATCTCTATCACCTATATCTTTTTTTGAAACATCAATATTATTAAATAATATTTCACCCTTGTCTGTATCATCAACTGTTTCAAGTCCTGCAATCATTCTTAAAAGTGTAGTTTTACCACTTCCTGATGGTCCTAAAAGTGCTAAAAGTTCCCCTTCAACTATTTCTAAATTTATATTATTAAGAGCTACAAAGTTTCCAAAATATTTTGTTAAATTTTTTACTTCAATTTTCATTTTATTATTCCTTGTCTATTCTTCATTTTTTAATTTTCTTAATTTTCTTAATACTTTCCACTCTAAAACATATTTTAGAAGCAAAGTTAAAAGTGCAAGTATCGCTAAAAGTGTTGATGTGGCGAATGCAGCTACAAAATTATATTCGTTATATAAAATCTCAACTTGCAAAGGCATTGTATTTGTAACACCTTGGATATGTCCAGAAACAACTGAAACAGCTCCAAACTCTCCCATCGCTCTTGCATTACATAAAATTACTCCATAAATGAGTCCCCATTTTATGTTTGGCAGGGTTACTTTCCAAAATGTTTGAAAACCACTAGCTCCTAAAAGTAAAGCGGCTTGTTCTTCATCATTTCCTTGCTCTTGCATTAAAGGAATTAGCTCACGTGCAACAAATGGAAAAGTTACAAATATTGTGGCTAGTACAATTCCTGGAACTGCAAAGATAATTTGTATATCATTTGCAATTAACCAATGTCCAAACCAACCTTGCGCTCCAAAAAGTAAAACATAAACAAACCCTGAAATAACTGGACTTACAGCAAAGGGTAAATCAATCAAAGTTATTAAAAAACTTTTTCCAAAAAACGAATATTTAGCTATTGACCAAGAAGCTGCTACTCCAAAAACTAGATTTAAAGGCACTGCAATAGCAGCTGTTATAAAAGTTAGTTTTATTGCTTGTAAAACATATTCATTTGTAAATGATTCAAAATATGCTTCGTAACCTTTTCTAAAAGCTTCTGCAAAAATTGTAATTAAAGGGGCAACTAACATAATCAATAAAAAAGTAACTGCTGTTGCTATTAATAAATATTGAACTAATTTTGACTCTTTTTGAGATGATTTTGAATTACTAATAGTTTTCATATAGCCTCCATTCCTTTTCTTCTTGAGCTCCATCTTTGAAGCATATTAATTAATAACAACATTACAAATGAAATCAAAAGCATAACAACCGCAATTGCAGTTGCTCCTGCATAATCATATTGTTCAAGTTTTGTAATAATCAAAAGTGTACTAATCTCTGTTTTAAATGGCATATTTCCAGCAATAAAAACAACCGAACCATATTCACCAAGTGCTCTTGCAAATGACAAAGCAAAACCTGTCAAAACAGATGGAAAAATAGTTGGAAGAATTACTTTATAAAATATTTGCCATCTAGTTGCTCCCAAACTTGCCCCTGCTTCTTCTTGTTCTATTTGAATCTCTTCAAGAGCTGGTTGAATTGTTCGTACAACAAAAGGAAGTCCTATAAAAATCAAAGCAATAGTAATTCCAATTGGAGTAAAAACTACTTTTATTCCAAGTGGTTCTAAGTATTGTCCAAACCAACCTTGAGTTGAATACAAAGTCGTAAGTGCAATTCCTGAAACTGCTGTTGGAAGTGCAAAAGGTAAATCAACAATCGCATCAAAAACTCTTTTTCCAAAAAATGTGTATCGTACTAAACACCAAGCGACAATCAAACCAAAAACAGTATTTACGAGTGCTGCAATTAATGAAGTTAAAAAAGTAAGCTTGTAACTTGCAATTACCCTATCACTTGTTGTTGCATTTATAAATGATTGCCAACCCATACTAAAAGCTTCAGAAAATAGCGCAATTAGAGGAATCATAACTATGATACTTAAATAAAAAACTGTATATCCCATAGTTAATCCAAAACCTGGAATTGGGGATTTTTGCCTTTTTAATATTCCAAAATTTAGTCTCATTTTAAAATTTCTCCATATAATCTACATTAAGATGATGATATTTAAAATCATCAGAAAAAAGTAGGCAACCAATCTATCACCTACTAAAGTGGTGAAATTATAACTTTTTTTAATTCCTATGTCAAGCCATAAAAAAAGGGAGAGTTAAAAACTCTCCCATTCTGTATCATCAGATTTATTTGAGACTATCTTGTTCTCTTGTTTTACTGGTTTATGTTCTACTTTTTTATGTAGCCCTTGATTTGTTTTTATATCATAAGAAGAATTACTTGTTTTTGCAAAACTTCTTTTTGCTTTTACTTCATTTTTTCCTATAAACTCTTTTGCATTTGCATTACTTACAACTAATTTTGCTATTTCATCTGTAATTACTGCAACATCATGGGTTTGGCTAGCAATACTTGCATTTTGTTGTGTTTGTTGGTCTAAACTTGTAATTGCATCATTAATTTGTTCAATTCCACTAAGTTGCTCTTTACTTGACATCTCTATATCTTTTATCAAATTAATTGTTTGTGATATATTTTCATTTAATTTAATATATCCATCTATCATGTGATTTGCTATATCTTTTCCATCATTTGCTTTTTTTGTAGCATTTCCTACTATTGTTTTTATCTCTTTAGCTGCTTCTGCACTTCTTGAAGCTAGATTTCTAACCTCTTGAGCAACTACGGCAAATCCTTTTCCTGCCTCACCTGCAGTTGCTGCTTCAACTGCTGCATTTAAAGAAAGAATATTTGTTTGGAATGCAATTTGATCTATTATTGAAATCGCATCTGTTATTAGATTAACTTGAACATTAATTTCATCCATAGCAACTGTTGTTTGATTTGCTAGTTTTTCACCTTGAGTTGATGAATCTGTTACTTCATTTGAATATCTTGCCATTTTTGCGATATTTGCTGTATTGTTTCTTATATTACTTGTCATTTGTTCTAATGCTGCTGCTGTTTCTTCAAGACTTGCTGCTGCTTCGTTTGAACTTATATTTAATTTATTTACATTCCCTAATAATATAATTGAGCTTTCACCTAAAGTTAATCCATTTGATTTATTCTCTACTAACATACTTGTGATTGAATCACCAAGTGTATTTACACCATTTGCAAGTTTCAACAAATGTTCTTTTATATCTTTAGTTGAAATTTTATTTAAATAGTTATAGTGAGCATACTCTTCTAAAATATGTAATACATTATCAATATTATTCTCTAAATTATTTGCCATTTTATTTAATACATTTTTTAATTGCATTAAAGCTGGATTTGAAACATTAATATCAAGTCTTTGACATAAATCACCCTGTTCAAATTCTCCTAAAACAGCTATTGTTTCATCTATTAATTTTCTATCTTCTTCTATACCTTTTTTTGTTTTTTCAATATTATGATTTAAAACATCTGCCATTTGTCCAAATTCATCATTTGAATCAATATTTATTAAATTTACTTCATTTTTTTCTCTATTTAAATAATCAAAGAAATCATTTAAACCTTTGTTTATTGCTATTAAAGGAGTATTTACAGTTTTTATAATTATGAAATAACTCACACTTAATAAAATGATTAATAAACAAATCCCACCAAAAATTAGATATTTTCTCAATGCATCATTTAAATGAAGTAATTCATCTAAATTTGCACTTGTTCCAATTACAATATTCCAGTCACTAAAAGTCGTATATGCAGTAATTTTTTCATGTGTGTTGTTTTGTTCTTTGAAATCATAAATAACAACACCCTCTTTTTGTTTAATTATCTCTTTAAATATATTTTGACTATCAACGTCTGTTAATTCTTCAACTTTTTTATTTTTTAAACTTGGATGCATTGTAAATACAAACTCTTTTGTATCAAGGGTAAATAAGTATCCAGTGTCTCCAAATTTTATTTTTCCTAAGTTTTGCTCTAAAATAGAATATAAAGAATCAAAGTTATAGCCAATAAATAAAATTCCTATAACTTCACCATTTTTGATTATTGGCTCATACACTGTCATATAGTTTTTACCAAATAATTTAGCACTTCCTATATATTTTTCTTTGTTCATTATTTTTTCAAAAGCTGGACTTTTGTTTGTTAAGAAAGTTCCCATAGCTCTGCTGCCATCCGCTTTTTGTAATGAAGTTGCAATTCTAAAAAAGTCATTATCTTGTTTAACAAAAACAGTCGCAACAGCTCCTGTAATTTTTGTGAATTGGTCAATTAAGTCATTGTTTTTATTTATAATTTGGCCATTTGATGTTAATGTTGGAGTTTTAACAGAATTAATTTCAATAGTTTTTTCATAATCTATATCAATATTACTTATTCTAGAAGAAAGAACATTTGAAGCACTTTTTGCTGACTCTTTAATTGATTCATTTAAAACTTCAAAAGTTGCTTTAACATCTTTTACTCTTTGTTGAAAATCAGATTGTATATCTGAAACGATAGAATTTCTAACAATAACTGTTATAGAAAATATTGCAGCTGCTAAAATTAAAGCAACTGCTAAACCTTGAAAAATCGACACTTTTTTTACTACTGAATCCATAAAACTCCCTACTACAAGATAATTTGGTCAGTTATTATACAATTAAATATTTTATAAACTAATAAAAATTATAATTATTTAGAATATCACTAGATTTTTATTTTTCTATTAAAGTAGTATCTTTTAAAGTTTAGAAAAATCAAAATAACTTTTCTAAATTTTTCAATTAGTTAGTATTAGAATACAAAATTAAATCTTGTATTCTAATTATATTATTTATAAAAACTATCAAAAACTCCACCATCATCAAAATGTCTTTTTTGTGCTTCTTTAAAACTTCCGTATACTTGATCAACTGTAACTAAATCTATTTTTAGAAATCTATCTAAATCTTCTTTATTAGCTAATTCTGGTTTATATGGTCTAAAATAATATTTAGCTGCTAATTTTTGACCCTCAGGTGAATATAAAGATTCTAAATAAGCTTTTGAAACATCAAGTGTTCCATGTTTTTTTGCATTCTCTTCTACCACTGCAACAGGTGGTTCTACTTTTATACTTAATGATGGAGCAACAATTTCATATTCGCCTTTTCCAAGTTCATTAAGAGCTAAAAATGCTTCATTTTCCCAAGTTAATAATACATCGCCAATTCCTCTTTGAACAAATGTATTAGTTGAACCTCTTGCTCCTGAATCAAGAACTGGAACATTTTTAAATAATTTTTTTACAAAATCATTAGCTTTAATCTCTGCATTTTTATAAGCTTGAGAATTTCTATCAACTTTTGATAAGTCACCTAACTCTTGTTTTAAAGCATAAGAATGAGCAGCTAAATAATTCCATCTTGAACCTCCACCTGTTTTAGGATTTGGAGTAATTACAGAAATGCCTTCTTTTATTAAATCATTCCAATCTTTAATTACTTTTGGATTTCCTTTTCTAACTAAAAATACAATAGTTGAAGTATAAGGTGATGAATTATTTTCTAATTTCGATTGCCAATCTTTTGGAAACAAGCCAGCTTTTTGGCTTATTACATCTACATCGTAACCTAAAGCTAAAGTAACAACATCTGCTCCTAAACCATCAATTACTGCCCTTGCTTGTTTTCCAGAACCACCGTGTGATTGTTTAATTGTTAAAGTTTGTCCTGTTTTTTCTTTCCAATAATATACAAATTCTTTGTTATATGCTGCATATAATTCTCTTGTTGGACATAAGATACATTTAAGATTTCTAACGATTTTTTTGAAGCTTCTGCTTTTAAATCATAGTTCTCAGCTGAAATTCCTAATACTGGTATTAATAATGCAGATAATGCAATATTTCTTAAATTTTTTACTATTTTCTTCATTTTATTTTCTCTTTCTAAATATAATACACACTAAATGAGTGATAGTTTAAAGATTTAAAAAAATCTCACCATTTTCTATTCTTCCTAATTACTATAAAATTCACACATATCATGCATCATTAAAAAACCTTTATTCTTTAGTTTCACAAAGTAGTATTTCATCTATCACCTACTAAATTGGTGAAATTATAATAAAGATTTTTTATTTTGTCAAGTAATTTGTATAATAAATTTGATTATTTTTGATTGTTAAATAAAATAATCCCAATAAATGGGATTATGCTTAGTTTGCTTGTATAAATTAATATACATAAAGTTAGTAGATTTTAAACTATTTTTAAATATTTATTGAACTAATTAGATATTAAATACCTAATCCCCCAATAAATTCTTCTTTATAAACATCTTCTTTTGTTATTGGAGTTTGAGCCAAACAAGAAGCAATTGTAGTTTTATCAAGTATTTGAGCCGTTAAATTCCTAATATTTAAAAAAACTCTTCTAAAGTGACATTTCCCCTCTTGGCTGCAAGATTCATAACTTGAAACCGAAACACATGAAATCATCGCTATCATACCCTCGAAAAATCTAATAACTTCACCTAATGTAATTTCATTTGAATCTTTTGCTAATGTATATCCACCATATCTTCCTGGAATACTTCTAACCCACCCTGCTTTATTCATCTCAAGCATTATATTTTCTAGAAATCTTCTAGGAACATCTATCGATTCAGAAAGTTCTCGTATAGAAATAGAACTCTCTTTTATCTCTGCAATTGCAAACAAAGCCCGAAGAGCATAATCTGTCTTTTTTGATATTTTCATAATTATCACCTATTTAATTGATGAAATCATATTAGATTAATCATTTCATGTCAAGTACATTACTATAATAATTAAAAATTCAGCCAATCTTTGCGATTCTAAAAGCAACTGCATGTTCATAAATTAAAGAATTACTATAAAAACAAGTAACCATTCCATTACATGGTGCTAAAAATTGGTGTATTATTTCACCTTCTAAAGAGTGAACTATTTCGCCAATAACTTGATCTTTTGATACATAATTTCCAGGAAGTTCTTTTGATATAAAAATACCACTTCGTGGAGATTTTACGACAGCAATAGAATTTCTATCAATTACAGTTGATTCATATCCATTAAAAATATGATAATCAATGATTTTGGTTTTATCCATAAATCTTATCATCGCTTGATTTATTTGACTTGCAATTTTTTTATCAACTTGATTATCCCCTGGACATATAATTGAAAAAGCCTTTGTTCCCCAAAGTTGCCAATTATATTGCAAAGTAACAGTATCTATTGATTTCATAGTTCTGTGATGAATCATTTTAAAACCAAATTTTTTTGCACCTATTAAATCTTCATATCCACTTTTGAAAAGTTTTATATATGGTAAACAAGTAGCTGGATCTGGTCGTCTTTCTAAGATAATTCCAAAATCATAACCATTTATTGCATCAAATATTTTTTTGGCAATTCTTTGTGTTGTTTCACCTTGTTCGTAACCTGGAAACATCATATTAAGGTCTGTATTATCCAAAGGCCAAAATCTTTTTCCAATATTTAAAGCATAATGATTAATTGATGGAATTATTAAAACATCACCTTTTATTTTATCCTTCTCAATTTTATTTTTGAAAAAATCAACCATTGCAGAAGAACAATATAATGGTAAAATTGATTCTCCTTCCATTGCACCTACAATGGCAACTTTAGGAGCTTTTGGATTAGTTCCTTTAAATAAATATCCCTCAACAACTAAAGGAGCACGACTTAGTGATTCAATTCTTAATATTTCAATTTTTTCCACTATTATCTCCAAAAATTCTAGCAATTAATGAACCCTCGTAAACAACAGGATATTCTCTTAAAGTAAATAATATTCCATCATTTGGAGCAATTAGCGTAGCAAAAATTGTTCCTGTTAAGGGGTCTACAATATCTCCAATTTTGTCATTCTTTTTAATAATTGCACAATGGTCAAGAGCAGGAATAAATAAACCACTTTTAGGAGCATTTAAATAAAAAACTTCTCCAACTTCTGAATTAAAAGCTTCTCTTGTTACAAAATCTTCTTTACATTCAAGTATTCCTTCTTTTTTCATAAGATTTAAAATACCTAATAATAATTGGTGTCCATATGCTTTTGTAAGCCTCATTCCAACACCCATTTCAACAACCAAAGTTTTTGTACCCATTGAGTTCATTGTATGTGAAAAAGTTGATTCTAAAACGGTAACTGCATCATGTATCCAAATAAAATCACAATTTAACTCTTTTGCAAGTGGTAAAGTAGATTTTGAGAACTCTTTATTTATTCTAATTTGTGGAATTTCTCGTAAAAAAATATTACTTGAATGAATATCAATAGCAATATCACTTCCTTTTACATCATTTGCTAAAGCAAAAACAACTTGTCCTGGCAAAAATTCATTTGCACTTCCAGGAAAAGCTCTGTTTAAATCAATATCATATAAAGGAAATCCTCGAGTAATAGAATCGACTCCCAAAGAGTTAACCGAAGGGTAAATATCAACTATTCCTTTTAATTTATCACTATTATTTTTTAGCCAAGTAGCAAGAAGATATATTACTAATTGACCTTCCAACTCATCTCCGTGTATTCCACTTACAATTGAAATTCTTTTTATTTTATTATTAGCTTTTTCAAGTGGCTCAAATCTTGTTCTTTTTATAGATAATTTCTCACCTACTGGTAACTCGGATGTAAAAATCTCTGTTGTGTTCATTAATCCTCAACTATTATTTTATTAATTTTGGCATTTATAGAATTCATTATTATCTCATGAGAATCATTTTTATCATGGGGACTAAATCTTGAATTTGGTGCTAAGATTGTTACGATTTTATCTATTTCATCCATTACAACTAATGAAAATTCTTTATCTCTTCCTAGTCTTAAGTGAAAATCTACTTTTTCAACAAGTTTTCCAAGTCTAATGAAATAATCACTTGCTTGTCTATGTTGTTTTCTAGTTAATTCACCCCAAATTTCACTAATTAAAGATAAAACATTATCAATAAATCTACAATCAATTTCTAAACCTGACTGTTTTAATAAATTAGTCAATTCAACAACTGAACCAAAAGCTTCAGTATCCATATTAGTTCTACTAATAATTGCATTTTCTTTAGCAAAGTTAATCAAATTATGCAAATTAGCATGATGATTTCCAAAAACCGCTTCATTTAAAAAATGCTTTGCATCCAAATATTCTAAATCAATTCCTAATTTTTTGTAAATCTCTTTACCACTATCTTTATTTGTATCAATAATCTTATCAAAAGCATCAACTACTTCAAGTAATATTGCTTCAATTCTTTCTAAATATCTTCCAAACCAATATAAATTAGATGCTACATTTGCAGTTAATAATTGCTCCATCTTATGCCTCCATAACCCAAGTATCTTTAAATCCACCACCTTGAGATGAATTCACTAAATAATTTCCAGCTTCCATAGCATATCTTGTAAGTCCACATTTCCAAACTTTTGGTTCATCGCTCATTACGACATAAGCTCTAAAATCAGCTTTTCTAGGAACTATTTCATCGTTTAAATAACACTCTTCATCATAAAATTCTATTAATTCTTGAGCAATAAATCTTCTAGGATTTGCTTCAATAATTGTTTTTAAATCTGCTAACTGAATTTTTGTCATGGCATGTCCAAACATTACACCATAACCACCTGCTTCTGCAACATCTTTAATTACCAATTTTTCCATATTGTCAAAAATGTATTTTTTATCCTCTTTGAAATAAGGCAAATATGTTGGTGCATTATCTAATAAAGGTTCTTCTCCTAAATAATATTTAATCATTTTTGGAACAAAATAATAAATACCTTTATCATCAGCAACTCCATTTCCAGGAGCATTCATAATCGCTACATTTCCAGCTAAATATGCTTCCATAATTCCTGGAACTCCAATTAAACTCTCTGAATTAAAGAATTTTGGATCTAAAAATTCATCGTCTAATCTTCTATAAACAGCTCCAACACGAACTAATCTTCCATCATAATTTTTGAAAAATAAAATTTTATTTTGAACGATTAATTCATCATTTCTTACAAGCTGAGCGCCTATTTTTTTTGCTAAATATGCATGTTCATAATATGCTGAATTAAATCTTCCAGGAGTTAACACAACATTTATTCCACCACAATTTACATAATCCATAGATTCTAACAACATTGATGGA
Source organism: Campylobacterales bacterium (assembly GCA_019752775.1). GTDB lineage: Bacteria > Campylobacterota > Campylobacteria > Campylobacterales > Arcobacteraceae > Aliarcobacter. The sequence continues at coordinate 10,591 of JAIELU010000225.1, forward strand.
TACTCTTTTATGGGTTTGATTTTTAGTTTTTCAAAAAAAGTTGGATAAATTTTTCTATAAATATCTCGAATAGATAACGGATAACTAGCTCCACTTGGAACTCTTAAATTATCTTCTAAAATAACCCATTTATCAGAAACAGTATCTTTTACTAAATCAATTCCATTTATATGTGTACGAATTTTTTTGGAAGGAGAAAATCCATGAAGTTCTTTTAAATAACCTTTTGCTTGGTAAATAAACTCTTCAGGAATTATATTGTCTTTAACAATATTTTTTGTAGTATATAAATCTTCTAAAAATAGATTTAAAGCCTTTATTCTTTGACTTAATCCTTTATCAATTATATCAAACTCTTTAGTTTCTATAATCCTTGGAATAACATCAAAAGGTAAAGATCTCTCAATAAAATTTCCATCTTTGTAAAGATTGAAATTAACAGCAAACTTATCCATATACTTCTGGAACTCTTTTATTTTTTGTCTATCTTGATTTGAAAAGGTTTCCCAAAAGATTTCAGATACACTATTTTTCTTATTACTCAAATTACACCTCCTGAACTAGATAAATTCTAGTCTCATTTGTCTAAAAATAAACTAAATTATTTTATTACCCAACAATTTGATTGTATAATTACTATACATAAGTAAATGATTATTTTTTATTATCCAAAAAAAAAGAGGAAGGATAAAATATCCTTCCCCTTTTACAAAACAGTTAAAAAAATATAGATTAGTTATATTTCTCTTTTTTTGCAGTTCTTTTTCTAACAGTTGGATCTAATTCTCTTTTTCTAACTCTTACAGAAATAGGTGTAATCTCAACTGATTCATCTTCTTCAATCCACTCTAAAGCATTTTCTAAAGACATATTTCTTGGTGGAACTAATTTAATAGCTTCATCAGCACCTGAAGATCTAACATTTGATTGAGCTTTCCCTTTAGTTGGGTTAACATCTAAATCATTATCTTTTGCATGTTGACCAATTACCATTCCAACATATACTTTATCTTGAGGTTTAACGAACATAATTCCTCTATCTTGTAAGTTGAAAATTGAATAACCAACAGCTTCACCAGCTTCCATAGAAACTAATGCTCCATATTTTCTAGATTCAACCATTCCTGAGTATGGTCTAAAATCTAAGAATGAGTGATTCATAACACCCTCACCTTTAGTTTCAGTTAAGAATTCTGTTCTAATACCAATTAAACCTCTTGCTGGGATTTCAAATTCAAGTCTTGTATAACCAGCACCCATTGGCACCATATTAGTCATATTTGCTTTTCTTTTTCCAAGTTTTTCAATAATAGCACCGGTATGTTCATCAGGTAAATCAATTACTAAATGCTCAAATGGTTCAGTTTTAACACCATCTTCCATTTTTGTAATAACTTCAGGTCTTCCAATACAGAATTCAAAACCTTCTCTTCTCATATTTTCAGCAAGAATACAAATTTGTAATTCCCCTCTTCCGTTAACTTTAAATTTACCCTCACCAACTTGCTCATAATTCATAGCAATATTAGTATTCATTTCAGCAGCTAATCTTTCGTTAATTTTATTTGAAGTAATGAATTTACCTTCAGTTCCTGCTAATGGAGAATCATTAACAGCAAATGTAACTGATAAAGTTGGCTCTTCAATATGCATAGGGTCAAGAGGCATTGGATTTAAAGGATCACATAAAGAATCCCCAACATCGATTGTTTCAAAACCAGCAACGGCAATAATATCACCTGTTCCAGCTGTTTTAATATCAAATCTTTCCATACCTTTAAATCCGATAAGTTTAGAAACTCTTCCTTTTACTTTTTCACCATCTGCTTTACATAAAACAACCGTTTCACCCATTGAAATAGTACCATTAAAGATTCTAGCGATTCCGATTTTCCCAATAAAGTTATCATAGTCAAGTGTAAATACTTGAAGTTGTAAACCATTTTCATCAGACCCCTCAGGTTTTGGAACTTCTGTTAAAATAGTTTGAAATAATGGTGTTAAATCTTTATTTTCATCTTCTAAAGCTAGTTTTGCATATCCATCTCTAGCAGCTGCATAAACAACTGGGAATTCTAATTGCTCATCTGTTGCACCCATTTGTGCAAATAAGTCAAATACTTCATCTACAACTCTATCTGGATCTCCACCTGGTTTATCAATTTTATTAATAACAACGATTGGTCTGTGTCCTAAAGATAAAGCTTTTTTTACAACGAATTTTGTTTGAGGCATAACACCCTCTTGCGCATCAACAAGTAATAAAACAGAATCAACCATTTTTAAAACCCTCTCAACTTCCCCACCAAAATCGGCATGGCCTGGAGTATCAATAATATTAATTCTCACCCCTTCGTAATCAATAGCAGTATTTTTAGAAAGAATTGTAATCCCTCTTTCTTTTTCAATAGCATTACTATCCATTACTCTTACATCTACATTTTGGTGCGAAGAAAACGTACCTGATTGTTTTAATAACTCATCTACTAATGTTGTTTTACCGTGGTCAACGTGCGCAATTACAGCGATATTTCTAATGTCTCTCATTGATTCTCTTTGATATAAATTTTCGCGATTATACTAAAAAATAGCTTAAAAAAATTGCTATTTTAGTACTTTTTGCTTATAAATTTTAAAATTTATCTATTTTAAATTAACTCTTTATTAATTAAATTTGTTTATAATAGACTTTTAATACTTGGTATAAAGGTTTTTTTTGAAACAAATTTCTCAATATAAATTAATATTATTTACAGCTATTCTCTTTACAACTTTTTACAATTTCTCATTTTTTAAAAATGTATTAATTACTTACCCAAATGAGGGCTTAAATATTATTTATATTACATC
>JAIELU010000066.1 GCA_019752775.1 Campylobacterales bacterium
AAGATGGACATAATCTTATTATTCTCGCGGAAACAGTTTTAGATGAAATCGATACAAAAAAAAGTGGTTATGAAGAGATAAACTTTCAAGCAAGAGAGTTTGCTAGAATTCTTGAAAATGCAATTATTCTTGAGTCAATTAAAAAAGATTTATATAAAATAATTAGATTAAAAATAAATGAAAAAAATACATTTATAGATATTATTTCAAAAGAAGAGTATGAAGTAAATATTAGAAATGTATCACCAAATATAATTAATGATAGGAAAATTCTCGAAATTGCAAGTTTTACAAATTCATATTATAAAAATCAAGTTGAATTTTTATCACTTGATATAATGGCAAGAACAAGAGCTATATCTCTTGATATAAAAACAGATGCTTTAGTTGGTAAAAATAAAGATGTATTTGAATTCGAATTTACAAAGGATATAACCATAAATTTTGAAGATTTAGACTTTTTAAATAATCAAGAAATCGAAAAATTTGATAAAGAATATAAACCTTACAATTTTTCTTATTGCTTTAAAGTTAAATCATCAGATCAAGTTTTATTAGCAAATATTCAAAATAAAAGAATAAATTTACTAAATGAAGAAGAAATTAGAGATCAAATAATTACCCCTTTAAATAAAGAACAACTTTTCTTTAGTGATGCTATTTTAAATCATCTGTACAATGTTTTAATAGTTGAAGCAAAGGCTGGTTCAGGAAAAACTCTTTTAGCCCTTAGTGGGGCTTTAAAACTCGTTAGGCAAAAATTCTTTCAAAAGATTATTTATATAAGAAATTCTATCGAATCCCTTGATAAAGGTGAAGATGTTGGATATTTACCAGGACTTGAAGAAAAATTCAAGATATATAATCATCCTTTAATGGATAGTTTGGATTATATAATAAGAACTGAACACAAAAGAAAAAGAAATAAAAAGAACCCTGAGCTAGTTGTTGCAGAACTAGATGATAGTGAAGTAAGTGCAAGAATTGAGCAAATGATAAGTAATTATGGAATTGAAACAATGTGGGTTGGAGAAATGAGAGGAAGAACTTTATCAAATGCATTCATCATAATTGATGAAGCACAAAATATGTCTAATAAAACGATGCAAATGGTTTTGTCAAGAATTGATAGTTCTTGTAAAGTTGTTGTTCTTGGATCTAATAAACAAATTGATAACTTCTATGTTAATAAATATACAAACGCCCTTACAACACTTTTAAAATCTACAAAAAATGAAAATAACCTTGTAAATACTTACGCAATAAAATTACAAAAAGTTCTAAGAGGTCCAATTACAGAGTGGGCTGAAGAAATTTTCTCAAAATAATATCTCTAAATAATGAATTATATACATAATTATAAGTATGTGTATAATTCATCTTTAAAATCAATTTATATTAGTCATTAACTTTAAAATACTTTTAAAATAATTCTATATTTAATTTATTTTTACATAAATAAAATACAAATTTTAAATATAGTATTTATTTAATAATTAAGATAAAAGAGTCTATTTTATTGGATATTAGTTAGATAAATTTTTATAAATTTAATTTAATGAGAAATAATTAATTAATTCTAATTTGTGTTATAATACATATTATAATACATAAAGGTAAACCATGGGATTATTACAATATACCTCAAATGAAATGTTTTCATCAACAGAATTGATTAGAAAAAGTAAAAGTATTTTTGATAAACTTAATAAAAATGAAATAGAAAAAGCAATAGTTTTAAGAGATGGAAAACCTGGAATTATCCTTTTGGATTTTAATTTCTATGAACAAATTATGAATGAATATTTATCACTAAAAAATAAACTACCATCTAATAAAATAGAAATCAAAAAGGAAATTCTTATTGAAAAGATAGAAATATTAGAAAAAAATAGTGAATCTAAAAAAGAAGAGATTATTGATATATCTATTGAAGATGAACAAAATGAATTTTCATTTGATTCCGATTTGACAAAAGATAAACCAGAACCATTAAAAGAATTTTGGGATTAAGGTTATGATTGATGTACTAATAATTGGTTCTGGAATTGCAGGTTTAACAGCTGCAATTACTGCTTCAAATAATAATTCAAAGGTTTTGGTTCTTTCTAAAACATACCCAACACATTCACAAAGTGTACAAGCACAAGGGGGAATAAATGCAGTTCTTTATGAAGATGATGATAGCGTAGATATTCATACTCAAGAGACTTATAAAGCTTCTTGTATGTTATCAAATAAAGACAATATAAAGATGATGTGTGAAAATGCTAAAGACACTATTTATTGGCTTGATTCTATTGGAGTCCCATTTAATAGAACACTTGATAACAAAATTTCACAAAGAAAGTTTGGTGGAACAAAAAAAATTCGGACTTGTTACTCAAGTGATTACACTGGATTAAAGATTTTACATACACTTTATGATAAATGTATAAAGCAAAATATTGAGTTTAAAAATGAACATTTTCTTCTAAATCTAATAATCGAAAACAATTCTTGTATAGGTGTAACTGCACTTGATATAAAAGAGGGTATTGTAAAAGAATTTTTAGCAAAAACTACTATTTTAGCAACGGGTGGTTATGCTGGGATTTATACTAATCATACTACAAACTCATATACGAATACAGCTGATGGAATTGCAATTGCTTTTCATGCTGGAGTAAAATTATCAAATATGGAATTTGTTCAATTTCATCCAACAAGCCTCGAAAATTCAAATATATTAATCAGTGAAAGTGCCAGAGGTGAGGGCGGTTATTTACTTGATGAAACACAAAATAGATTTATTGATGAATTAAAACCAAGAGATGAAGTTGCAAGAGCAATATATGAAAAGATAGAAAAAGATCAAAAAGTTTATTTGGATTTAAGACATTTAGGAATAGATAAAATTAAAGAATTAATGCCTCAAGAAAGAAAATTGGCATACGATTATTCAAATATAAAAGTTGAAGAGCAATTACTTCCTATAACTCCTGCGTCTCATTATAGTATGGGTGGAATAAAAACTGATATAAATGCTAGAACAAATATAAGAAGCCTTTTTGCTTGTGGAGAATGCGCAGAAGCATCTATTCATGGTGCGAATAGATTAGGGGGAAATTCTTTACTTGAAATAGTTACATTTGGAAAAATTGCTGGAATAAATGCATCAAATGATGGAAAAAAAATTGGTCTAATAAATGCATCAACAAACTATGCAAAAGAAGATGAAGAAAACATAAATAAAATATATAACTATTCCAATAAAATAAATTTTTATACTAAAAAAGATGATATTGGAAATCTACTTTTTAATAATTTAGGTTTATTTAGAAATGAAAAGAAAATTTCTGCTCTAATAAAAACATTAGAAGAATTAAATTTAGAGATTGAAAATATGGGAATAGTAGATAAATCGAAAACATATAATAAAAACCTTGTTGAATTTTTAGAGTTTAAAAATATACTTAATGTTGCTTTATTAGCTTCAACTTCTGCATTAAATCGTAAAGAAAGTAGGGGAAGCCATTTTAGATTGGATTATCCTATTCAAAAACTAGAGTACGAAAGAAATACAATACTAAAAAAAGTCGATAATAAAATTGTTATTGAATTTGAGGAAATAGTATGAAAATTAATATAAAAAGATTTAATCAAGAACTATCACCAAGCCATAAATTAGATGAATTTAATGTTAATAATACAAATTTACTACAAGCTTTAATAGAAATAAAAAAAGAAAGAGATTCAACTCTAACATTTAGATGTGGCTGTAAAAGTGGAGTTTGTGGTTCATGTGCGGTAAGAGTAAATGGAATAGAAAAACTTGCATGCAAAACTAATCTAAACGAAAATGATTTAATTGAACCAATTAAAAACTCAAATATTATAAAAGATTTAGTTGTAGATGTTTCACATGAAACATTATTGATTTCTAAAATGGATTTATCAATTGATGGAAATATGGAATCAATACAAATATCTCAAGAAGATGTGAAAAATATTGATCTTCAAAGTAATTGCATACTTTGCAATTCATGTTATAGTTCATGTCCTGTTTATGATGTAAATAAAGAGTTTCTAGGTCCTTTTGCATTAACAAGAGCATTAAGATATGTAAATGATACAAAGAACACAAATAACTTAACTATAATCGATTCTATACAAACAAATGGGATTTGGGATTGTACATTATGTAGTGCTTGTACTTTAGTATGTCCGCAGAATATTGACCCAAAAGCTGATATAGTTAAACTACAAAATATTTCTGTACAAAAGGGTTATTCAAATCCATATACACAGAATTTTGATTTTAACGATAATTTCTCAGATGATTTTGGAGGATTTAATCCTAATGGATTTTAGAATAGAAAGTTAAATCTTTCTATTTTAATAAACAATCTTTTAATTTTCTTTTTTTATTCCATTTAAGTTTTTTTAATTCAGGTTCGGAATAAAACTCTTTTGTATATCCAAAACACAAATAAGCTATAAATTTATACTCTTTCTTATCAATATCAAAAATTTTATTTATCTTTTTAGGTTTTAAAATAGATACCCAGCCCATGCCAATATTTAAAACTCTTGCAGTTAACCACATATTTAATATTGCACAAACAACAGAATATTCTCCAGTTCGTTTCATATATGTTTGACCAAGAATATTTAATGAACTTTTTTTATAGTAAACAGCTATATTAATTGCTGATTCTTTTATACCCTCAAGTTTTAATGAATTATATAAAGGCTTATCAAGAAATTTTGTTTTGCTTTTTTCAAAAGATTTGTTAAAGTGATTGTAAACTAAGTCTTTTTGTTCTTCATCAACAATAATAAATTCCCAAGGCTGAGAATAACCAACAGATGGTGCATTAAGTGCTGATTCTAGAATAATTTTTAGTTTTTTATTTGATATTTTTTTATTTATAAAATTATTGCCACGAATATCTCGTCTTGATGCAATAATATTGCGAAGAGTATATAAATCTTTTTTGTTAAATTTCATTATATAGAGAAATCGTGTAAATCTTTAAATAAAAATGCTTCTACGATTTCATCAAGACTTTTTTGTGTAGGTGCAATTAATGCAATAATTCCTTCATCCATAAAAGGCCAAACATATTCTAAAGGATTTATAACAACAACAGCATCAATCCAAACACTTATATCTTCTCTTCTATCATAAAACTCAACATTAGCAATTTTCCCTTCATCTAAAGTAATAAAAGCCCAAGCTTTATTTTCTTCAATTGATGAAATAATACATTCATGTCTATTTTTTGAATCTACAGGTATTAATATAGTCATATCTTCTCTTTTATTTATAATTTTGGATTAAATTTGATTTTACAATTTTTTATCTTAAGATAAATACTCTTTCTTATACCATAAAGAAAAAACATAAAGTGAATAAAGATGTTGTTTAAATTTATTCGTTTTTGCAAGTTCATAAATATGTACAATATAGTCATTATTAAATAAATTTGTTTCATTATTCACTTCAATTATCACATCAAGAATTTTGTTTTTATACTCTTTAAACAACCACTCATTAAAAGGTGAATTAAAACCTTTTTTTGTTCTATTTATAATCTCTTGTGGAATATATTTTGATGCGATTTTTTTTAATAAATATTTATTTGTATCTCCAACTTTTATAGTTGAATCAACACTAAACATATAATTCACTAAATTAAAATCTAAAAATGGAGTTCGCACTTCCAAAGAATTTCCCATAGAGATTCTATCAACTTTTGATAAAAGAGATTCTCCTAACCAAATCTTTAAATCAATATAACTCATCCAATCAACTGGATCTTGTTTTGCATTTTCGGTTTTAAAACTAGGAACTTTTTTGAATAATCTTTTCTTTTGAATATCAGTATAAATCTCTCCAAAAGAGTTATATAGATTTTGTTTTTTTACAATTCTTCTTAAATATTCACTCTCTTTAGTATTGTTTTGTAAAGCTCCTATAATATCATTTAGAAAGAATGCTTGATCTTTTGATAAAGTTTCTTCAAACTCATAGTATTTTAAAAACTTTGCATAACTTTCATAACCTAAAAATATCTCATCACTTCCTTCACCTGATAAAACCGTTTTAAACCCTGCTTTATTTATATGTTTACTTAAAATATTCAAAGGAATCGCAGCACTATCACCATGTGGTTCTTCTAACATATCAAGAGTTTCTTCAAAATGCTTAATATACTCTTTATGATTTATTTCTATTGCTGTGTGATTTGAATTTATATGATTTGCTGTAATTTTTGCAAAATTTAATTCACAATAGTTTTTATGCTCATCATATCCAACACTAAAAGTATTTATTTTTTTACCTGATATTTTTGTATAAAGAGCTGAGATAAATGAACTATCAATTCCACCGCTTAAAAGAGAGGCAACTTCAACATCACTATTTAATCTATATTCAACACTTTTGATTAAAAGTTCTTCAATATCATTTAAAGCTTGTTTTTCGTCCTTTATGGCTTTATATGTGTTTATCTTGTAATATTTCTTCTTTTGAAGCGCAGAAGCTTTATTTGGCTCATAAATCATATATGTAGATGATTCTAATTTAAAAATATCTTGATAGAAAGTATCTTCACCAAAAGAAACAAAATATTGCATATATTTACAAAGAGCAACTTTATTTAAATTTGGTTTAGAATCAAGTAGATTTAAAATTGATTTTATTGATGAAGAAAATACAAATTTATCATTTTTAAAATAATAAAAAAATGGTTTTTTACCATATCTATCCCTCGCACAAAAATACAGCTGTTTTTTTATATCATAAATACAAAATGAAAACATTCCATTTAATTTATTTAAAAAATCAAAACTATACTTTTGGTAAAGTCGGATTAAAACTTCACTATCACTTTTAGTTTTACATTCCAATTGTTCTGAGTGAATCAGTTCTTTATAATTATAAATTTCTCCATTAAAAACAAGTAAAATATCATCAAAAATCATAGGTTGATTTGCTTCATCATCTAAATCAATTATTGCTAATCTTGTATGTCCAAATTGTTTATTTTCAATTTTTACAGATTTTTGAAAATCTGGACCTCGATGATTTAAAAGTTCTAATGATTTATCAAATTTATTTGATAAAAAGTTTGTTCCAATAATTCCGCACATAAAAGCTACTTCACAAAATATTCAATAATTTGAATATAAAAATACAATAAAGTTACAAATACAATACTAGAAATTAAAATAGCAGCAGCGACATCATAAGGTTTACAATGATATAGAGCAGCTAAGTTTACATTATTAACAGCTAATGGAACCATTAATTCCATAATCAAAATAGAAGCAACATAAGAGTTTAAATTTGTAAAATAAATAATAACAAATATTCCAATAGCTGGTAATAAAATATGTTTAGCAAAACTTATGTGCAAAGATGAATACCAAGGTAAAACTTTTACTTTTACACTTGATAAATACATACCAAATATGAAAAGTTGAATAACCATTGAAGTGTAAGCTCCCATTTCAAGTGTTGTATAAACATACTGATTTATGATAATTCCCTTTGAATTTATAAATAAAGCCAATAAAGCAAACCAAATCCCAGGTATTTTCATAATAGAAATAATTGCTTGTTTTAAAGAAAATTGGTCTCTTGCAAAAAAATAAACTGAAAAGATATATATAAATAATGTATTTGCAATATTAATAATACTTGTATAAGGAACAGATTCTATTCCAAAAAGTGCAATCCCAAGTGGAATTCCTAAATTTCCAGTATTTCCAATTAACGCAGTTGCCAAATATATTGATTGTTCTTGTCTTTGGGAAAAAATTTTTTTATTAATTAATATTAAAATTGATAAACAAACTAACATAATTATAAAATATAAAATTGGAGATAAAATAAATTCATAATCTATTGGTTTTTTTGTTAAACCCCAGAAAATTAAAATTGGTTGGAAAAAATAAAGTGATAATAAAACTAGTGTTCTTTCATCAAGCTGATTTGTAAAAATTTTTTTTGCAGTAAAACCTAATAAAATAAAAAAATAAACTGGTAAAACAGAAAATATAGCTTCGATATTGAATTCCTAATAAAATGTAGAATGATTTTATCATTAAAAAGATAAATAAAAAGAAGATATTTATAAGTAGAAAAACTACTTATGAAGCCATAATTCCTTTAATCATAAAGAATATTGCTGCAGCTAAAATTGAAGCAGCAGGAACCGTTATAATCCAAGCAGCAATAATTTTTTTAACTGCATCCCTTTTTACGTATTTTATGCTTTTTGCATCTTTAACATCTTTTCTATCTTGTTTAACTAACTCTTCTCTATCATCAATCTTTTTATAAAGTTCAACAATTCTCATATAATTAACTTTCGATTTATCTTTAATTAGTTCAATTTTATTTAATTCTTCTTGCATATTATCAAGTTCTTTTTTATGTTTTTTGAACTTTTTTCTTGTTTCTTGTAAAAATCTTTTTTCATTCATATCAAGATATTCTCTTAAAAATCCAACACCAAAAACTCCACCTATTGCAATATGTGTTGAAGAAACAGGAAGACCTAATTGACTTGCTAATATAACTGTAAGTGCTGCAGCCATGGCAATAGAATAAGCTCTTATTTGGTCAAGTTCAGTAATTTCAGAACCAACTGTTTTAATAAGTCTAGGACCATATAAAGCAAGACCAATAACGATTCCCACAGCACCAACAGCCATAACCCAAAAAGGAATATTAACATTACTTGAAACATCAGCATTCATAATAGCATCATTAATTGCTGCAAGTGGTCCAATTGCATTTGCAACATCATTTGCACCATGCGCAAAAGATAATAGCGCAGCTGCAAATATTAACGGGATATTAAATAATGTATTTATTGAAGCACGATTATTTATTAATTTTGAAGAAGCATTTTTTACAAGAGGTTTAACCAACAAATAAACACCAATAGCAATTGTTAAACCAATAATTATTGCAACAAAAAAATGTACCTCAATAAGTCTATTTAAACCTTTTAAAATAATATATGTACTAAATGACCAAGCCATAATTGCAATTAAAATAGGAACAAATTTATTTGCAGCTTCTATAACATTATCTTTATGTATAATTTGTTTTTTAATAAAATATAAAAATCCAGCAGCGACAATTCCACCTAATAAAGGTGAGATAATCCAAGAAGTAACAATTTTTCCAACAGTATTCCAATCAACAATAGAAAAACCCGCAGCTGCAATTCCAGCACCCATCACTCCACCAACAATAGAATGTGTAGTTGAAACAGGTGCTCCAATAGAAGTTGCAAAATTTAGCCATAAAGCTCCCGATAAAAGTGCAGCTGTCATAGCCCAAATAAATATTTCAGGATTAGCTATTAAATCTGGATTAATAATTCCATCTTTTATAGTTTTAACAACATCTCCACCTGCAACAAAAGAACCTAAAGCTTCAAAAACAGCTGCAAGAATAATTGCCCAAGTCATGGTAATTGCTTTAGAACCAACTGCTGGTCCTACATTATTTGCAACATCATTAGCACCAATATTCATAGCCATATAAGCACCAAATATCGCACCAATAATTAAAAATGTATTATTTGGAACATTTCCATGAGAAGTATATGACCATAAAAAGACAACTACAATAAAAAGTAGTGCTAATGAAAGTTTTGCAAAGCTAGAAAGCGTTTTATCTCTTGCTTTTTCAAATCTATTGATTGTTTTTATATCCAAAATAAACCTTTTGTAACTTTTTATATTTAAGTACATTATTATAGTAATATTTTGCTTACCATAGCTTTAAGAAAGCTTAAGCTTATTATATATATTTAATTAAAAATAATTTAGAAAAGAATTGTTGATTTGTGTATTTGTAAGATTTTATAAGAATATTTATTAATTTCAAAAAAGAGAATTAATCTCTTTTTCTACTTCTGTCTCCAGATGGTCTATCACCTGATGGTCTTGGTGCTCTATCACCACTTGGTTTTGGTCTGTCTCCTGATGGTCTTGAACCTCTATCGCCTGATGGTCTATCACCAGATGGTATTGGTGCTCTGTCTCCCGATGGTCTGTCACCTCTTGGAGCTCTATCTCTATCACCTGATGGTCTTGGACCTCTATCAGATGCAGGTCTATCACCTCTTGGAGCTCTATCTCTATCTCCACCTCTTGAGTTTCTATCACCAGATGGTCTTGGACCTCTATCACCACCTCTTGAGTCTCCTCTAGAACCACCGAATCTACCACCTCTACCACCTCTAGAATTTCTTCCAGAGCTTGATCCATCATTATCATATCTACTTGAATTTTCAATAAGTCTTTTAATATCAGATTCTGATTTACCAATAGTATTATTACCTTGAACAAATGTAGACGCTGAAATCATAGATGCTAATTTAAATGCAATTGTAGAAATATCAAATTCTTCTTTTAATTCTTCAATTAATGATAATGCGTAATCTTGAATTTCTTGTTCAACAATTTGATTTTTTAATTCTGCAACTTTTTTTAATTTAACAGAATCAATATCAGGAACAATTTTTGATTCTAATTTTGCACCAATATTTTTTTCAATTTTTTGTAACATTCTAAACTCATGAGGAGTTACAATTGAAACAGCAACTCCTTCTTTTCCAGCTCTTCCTGTTCTTCCAATTCTATGTACATAAGATTCAGAATCAAATGGTAAATGGTAATTAAATACATGAGAAACATCATTAACATCAAGTCCTCTAGCAGCTACATCTGTTGCAATTAAAATCTCTAATTTAGATGATTTGAAAGCTCTAATACACTCTTCTCTTTGTCTTTGCTCCATATCACCATGAAGACCTTTTGCCATAAATCCTTGAGAAACCATAAAAGTTGATAATCTATCAACTTCTTTTTTAGTGCGACAGAATATAATAGATTTAGTTGGATTTTTGTAATCATATAATCTGATTAATGCATCATCTCTTTCTCTTTCATCCACAACATAAAATGTTTGAGTAATTTTAGAATTAGTCATATCTTTTTTTGTTAAAGTAACAAAAGCAGGATCTTTTAAAATTGTTTGTGCAAGATTTTTAATAGCTTGAGGCATTGTTGCTGAGAATAACAAAGTTTGTCTATCAGCTGGAAGGAATGTGAAAATTTCTTTAATATCATCTAAGAAGCCCATATCAAGCATTTCATCTGCTTCATCTAAAATTACAAATGATGGTTTAATATCAATTTTACCACCTCTTAATAAGTCAAGAAATCTTCCTGGAGTTGCTACAATAATAGAAGCTCTTTCAATATTTCTTAATTGTGTACTATAAGATTGTCCACCATATACAGTTGCTGTATTTAAGTTTAAATTTTTACCAAATCTAAATAATTCATCTGATACTTGCATTGCAAGTTCTCTTGTTGGAACAATAACAACAGCTTCAACACCATTTTGTCCCTTCATCATATTAAGCACTGGAAGACCAAATGCAGCAGTTTTACCTGTACCTGTATGTGCTTGACCAACCATATCTTTTCCAGATAAAACAATAGGAATTGCTTCTTCTTGAATTGGACTTGGTTCTTTGAATCCTGCTGATTCAATAGCGTCTTGTAACTGTTCTTTGAAATTAAATTCGTTAAAAGTCATTTTTTACCTTAGTATATATTTATTAAAAAATACACACGGTTATATAGTTTAGATTAAATCTTACCCATAAATGTACAATTAAAACGCAATTTGAGTCTTGCAAGTAAGTCAGTTTAATGAAAATGAATCTTTGATTAAGTATCAAAGTAGAATGGGCATATAAATGTGTATAATTTTTCGCAGTATAGCTAGTTTTATATAAAATTAAGCTTTAAGAAAAAGAGCTAAGCTCTTTTTCTTATAAGTCGTCTAGTTTTTTGTAGTTTTCTAAGTATTTTGTATCGTAGTTATTTGAGATAAAATCTTCATTTTCCATCATTTTTTGATGGAATGGAATAGTAGTTTTAATTCCCTCTACTTCAAATTCAGCTAAAGCTCTTTTCATAATATTGATAGCTTTATTTCTATCTCTTCCCCAAACGATAAGTTTTCCAATCATTGAGTCATAATATGGAGGAACTACATAATTTGTGTAAACATGAGAATCAACTCTTACATTTCTTCCACCAGGAACCATCCATTGAGTAACTTTTCCGGGACTTGGTAAAAAAGAATTTGGATCTTCAGCTGTAATTCTACACTCAATTGCATGACCTTTGAATTTTATAGATTCTTGAGGTGGAACTTTTTCACCCTCAGCTACTTTTATCATAAGTTCTACAATATCAATTCCTGAAACCATTTCAGAAACTGGATGCTCAACTTGAAGTCTAGTATTCATTTCCATAAAAAAGATGTTTTGTTTATCATCTGCTAAGAATTCAAAAGTACCTGCACCTTCGTATTTTAGGTATTTTGTTGCTTTTACAGCAACATCGTGAAGTTTTGCTCTTGTTTCATCATTTAATAAAATTGCAGGTGATTCTTCAATAACTTTTTGATGTCTTCTTTGTAATGAACAATCTCGTTCACCTATATGAATAGCATTTCCATGTGAATCTCCAACAACTTGAACTTCAATATGTCTAGGATTATTTATAAATCTTTCAAGATACATAGTTCCATCACCAAATGCTGCTAATGCTTCACTTGATGCTGCCATAAATAGTTGATCAAACTCAGATTCATCATGAATCAGTCTCATTCCTCTTCCACCACCACCAGCAGCAGCTTTTGCCATAATTGGATAACCAATTTCAAGAGCTACTTTTTTACCCTCAGTAACAGAATGAACTGATCCTTTAGATCCAGGAACCACAGGAACTCCCGCTCTTATCATCTCTTCTTTTGCTTTTGATTTATCAGCCATTTTTTCCATTACTTCAACAGATGGACCAATAAATTTGATATTGTGTAATCTACAAATTTCTACAAAATCTTGATTTTCAGATA